>JANMAD010000706.1:0-5591 GCA_031359515.1 Acidobacteriota bacterium
GCGTTTCTCTTGCGCCGTCTCGCCCGCGCGCATTTTCGTCGCTGACACTTTGGCTTGCATGAACAGGCCCAAATAATCGCGCCCGCCCGCCTTCGAGTCCGTGCCCGACATGTTGAAGCCGCCGAACGGATGCACGCCGACGAGCGCGCCCGTGCATTTGCGGTTCAAGTACAAATTACCAACATGGAACTCGCGCCGTGCGCGGTCGAGATGCTCAGGATCATTTGAATAGACCGCGCCGGTCAGACCGAACTGCGTGTCGTTGGCAATCTTCAGCGCGTCGTCGAAGTCCCGCGCTTTGATGACTGCCAAGACGGGGCCGAAAATCTCTTCCTGCTCGATAGTCGCGCCCGCCGGCACATCGGCGATGACGGTCGGCTCGATAAAGAAACCTTGCTCGCCGTCCGCGCCGCCGCCCGCGACGACGCGCCCGCCCTCGGACTTGCCCTTTTCGATGTACTCGTTGATCGTCTTGAACGCCTTCTGATTGATGACCGCGCTCATCGTCGTCGTCTGCTCCGTCGGATCGCCGACCGTCAGTTGCTCCACGCGCGCCGCGATCTTTGCGAGCATCGGCTCGTACACATCCGTGTGTATGATCGCGCGCGAGCAGGCGGAACATTTCTGCCCTTGAAACCCGAAAGCCGCTTGCACCACGCCGGTCGCTGCCTCATCTAAATCCGTATCAGCATCAACGATGATCGCGTCCTTGCCGCCCATCTCCGCGACGACACGTTTGATCCAGATTTGCCCGTCGTGCGTCTTCGCGGCGCGCTCGTTCACGCGCAGGCCCACCTCTTTCGAGCCGGTGAACGCGACATAGCGCGTGCGCGCATGATCCACTACCACGTCGCCCACTTCCGCGCCCGAGCCGGTCATAAAGTTAACCACGCCCGCCGGCATGCCCGCCTCTTCGAGCAACTCGAAGAACTTGTACGCGATGGCCGGCGCGTCCGACGAAGGTTTCAAGACGACCGTGTTGCCCGTCACGATTGACGCGACCGTCATGCCTGCCATGATCGCCAAAGGGAAATTCCACGGCGGGATGACGACGCCGACGCCGAGCGGGATATAGTGCAACTCATTCTCTTCGCCCGCGAGTTGCACGAGCGGTTGCGGCTCTGCATAACGCAACATCTCGCGCGCGTAGAAGTCGCAGAAGTCAATCGCCTCGGCCGTGTCGCCATCGGCCTCCGCCCAAGTCTTCGCCACTTCATAAACCATCAGCGCGGAGAATTCGTGCTTGCGTTCGCGCAGCAAGGTGGCCACGCGAAACAATAGATCGGCGCGCTGCTGCGGTAGTGTCCGCGACCAGGTTTTAAACGTCTCGTCCGCCGTCTCGACCGCGCGCCGGGCCAACTCCGCCGTCGCTTTCTGAAAACGCCCGACCACTTCAGTCTTGCGCGCCGGATTGACGCTCTCGAACGTGCGCCCCGTCGTGATGCGCTCGCCGCCAATCACCAGCGGATACTCGCGTCCCAACGCGCCTTTCACTTGCGCCAAGGCCGCGCGCATCGCCGCCGCATTCTCTGCCTTGTTGAAATCGGTAAACGCTTCGTTCTTAAATTCGCTCTGCATGGCAACTCCTCATATCAGTTCTGCCGCGTAGCGGCAGTTGAATTTAGCCCGGCGTTTTAACGCCGGGAGAGCGTGCGGCAAAGATGACCGCGTCGCGCGAGCGACGCATGATTCATGGTCGCCTGTAATCTCTCAATCGTCGCTGCCGCGACGATGTAATAATGGGTGCGTCGTTCCCGGCGTTGAAACGCCGGGCTAAACTCACTGCGCCGCTAACGCGGCTGACTCTCCTGAACGCTACAATTTTTGTCCGCATGTTAGCACACGCGAAAGCAAAACACGGTCGCCGCCGATGAAGCGTGCGACCGCGTTGCACCATAAACTTTTCGTCCGCCTACACCCACTTGCCTGTCTTGGCCAGCTTGCGCATCTTGCGTTTGACCATCTCGCGCTTCAAGGTCGTGGTGTGATTGATGAAGACGATGCCGTCGCAGTGATCCGTCTCGTGCAGCATGCAGCGCGCGGTCAAATCCATCCCGTCCAACTCGAACGCTTCGCCGCGCTCGTCCTGTGCCGCGACGACCGCGCGCAGACTGCGCTTGACCGCGAAATAGACGCCGGGGAACGAGAGACAACCCTCATCGCCCGTCTGCTCGCCCTCGATGCGCAGCACGACCGGATTGATGAGCGCGATCTTTTGCGCCGGGTCTTGCCCACCCGAACAGTCCATCACGAACAACCGCTGCGCCACGCCGACCTGCGTTGCCGCAAGGCCCACCCCGCGCGCCGCATACATCGTCTCGAACATATCCGCGATGAGTTTGCGCAGCTTCGCGTCAAACTCCGTTACCGGCTCGCCCGGTGCGTCCAACACGGGATGCGGGTATTTCACGATCTCTAACAATGCCATTTCAAATCTTCCTTGCTACTTAAAAACCTCGTGGCACATCCTGCGCTCATCAGTTTCGCACAGCCCAACGGGAGGATTTTACGTTAACTCTTCCACCCGCGCCAACGCCGCCTGCCCGGTCTCTACAATCGCCCGCTTGCCATCGCCGACAAGTTAGACGAATTGCGCGCAAGCGAAAAGCACGCAGCCTATCGGCAAAGACGTTGCGCCGCGCTGGATGGCTACTGATATACTTCTCCGCGCGATGATTCAATTCCGGCGAATCGTCTCCGCTATCGTGGTCATTGAGAACATTGCCGTGGCTGGCGGCATCCGTGATCTCGCGCGTTTGCGGCGCACGTATGGCGGGCATCGTTGGCGCAAAGTTAAAGGCACGGCCGATGTCGAACTGATCACGGGCGAAATTCGCCGGGCGGAATCACATTGGTATGAAGCGCACAGCATCGGTAAGCAAGAGATCAAAATCAAGAGGTTAGTGGACTAGCATGCAACAACCGATAGGCTACGCAATTTGTTTGGACAATAAAGGCTACGAGGCGTCGTTGGAGCTACGCAAACTCTATCCCGTGCTTGCGCCCGAAGCGAACGACCCCGCCGAGTATATTCGGCTCGTAGATGAGTCCAGCGAAGATTACCTTTACGCCGCCGCCGATTTCGAGCTAGTGGCGCTATCGCCGCACGTGGCCCGCCGGCTCTCTGAGACTTTCGCTTAAAGCGGCTCACCGTCTAATAGTTTTGCAACTGCGCGCGGTAGCCGTCGAAGTTGCGACGCATTTCGGTGAGACTGTCGCCGCCGAACTTCTCGCGCAGGGCGGCGGCGAGCGTGAGCGCGACCATCGCTTCGCCGATGACGCCAGCGGCGGGCACGGCCGTTACGTCCGAACGCTCGAAGGCGGCGGATTCTGGTTGCTTCGTATCAATGTCAACGGAGCGCAAGGCGCGGCGTAAGGTCGAGATCGGTTTGAGGAAGCCGCGCACGCGCAGTTCCGCGCCGTTGGTGATGCCGCCTTCGAGTCCGCCGGCGCGGTTGGTCGGGCGCGAGAAAGCGTGCGTCGCGTCATCGTAGAAAATTTCATCGTGGACTTGCGAGCCGGGAAGCGACACCGCTTCGACGCCCGCACCGATTGAGACCGCCTTCACGGCCGGGATGGACATGATGGCTTGCGCGAGCCGGCCATCAAGTTTCGCATCCCAAGATGTGTGCGCGCCCAAGCCCGGCACGATGCCGCGCGCCACCACCTCGAAGATACCGCCGAGCGTGTCGCCCGCGCGCTTCGTCTCGTCAATCAACGCGACCATGCGCGCCTGCGCATCCGCGTCGGCGCAATGCAGCGGTGCATCGTCAGGGATCGCGGCGATCTCGTCCCACCTTATTTCGAGCGGCTGATCTGGCACGCCGCCGAGTTGAATGACGTGGCTGCGAATTTCGATCTCGAAGGCGGCGAGCAACCCTTTCGCTAAAGCGCCGCAGGCGACGCGCGCGGCCGTCTCGCGCGCCGACGCGCGTTCGAGTATGTCGCGCAGATCGCGCGTGGCAAACTTTTGCCCGCCCGCGAGGTCTGCGTGACCGGGACGCGGACGAGCAACGCGCCGCGCCTTTTCCGGTGCAATCTCACGCGCCTCCGTCGCCATCACGTCCGTCCAGTTCGCCCAGTCTTTATTTTCAATCAGCAGCGCGATGGGCGAGCCGAGCGTGTGTCCGTGCCGCACGCCGCTCAAAATGTCGGCGTGGTCGCGCTCGATCTTCATGCGCCCGCCGCGCCCGTAGCCCCACTGCCGCCGCGCCAACTCACGGTCGATCAATTCGCTGTCAACCGGCAACCCGGCCGGCAATCCTTCCAGGATCGCGACCAACGCGCGCCCGTGCGATTCGCCTGCGGTGGTGAAACGAAGCATAAGAAGCTGTTAGCTGTTAGCTGTTAGCTGTGAAGGTGTCAACGAAGAGGGCGCTCACGATGCTTGCGGCGTGCGCTTGGGCGCGCCATAGAGGTAATGATCATGCTGCTCAGCGCCGTCCGTCGGCCCGTGGCGCAAGACCTCCTCCGGCACGCCGCGCATGATCTCATCAATCACTTCCCAGATCGGACTGTCGTCCGCCGCCGCGCAGGGTTCGTGCCTCCGACGAACATCTTTTTCTGGTTCGATAAGCTTGGTCATGCGGCGCTCTCCTTCTACGCGGCATATTGTTGCACATTCATATTGTTCACGTCATCGTCAGTTCGCGCTCGCGCAGGTACTTGATGCGGTCGCGCAGTTCGGCGGCGCGCTCGAACTCCATCGCTTTGGCGGCGTGGCGCATCTCGGCTTCGAGGCGCGCGATGGTGCCGTTGATTCTGTCGCGCGAGTAGTCTTCAAAGGCGTCGAGTTCAAGCGGGACTTTGAAATAGTCGGCCTCATAAGCGGTGACGAGCGTGGATTCGATTGACTTGATGATCGTCTGCGGCGTGATGCCATGCTCGCGGTTATATTCCTCTTGAATCGTGCGCCGGCGGTTGGTCTCATCGAGGGCGCGTTTCATCGAGTCGGTGATTTTATCCGCGTAGAGAATCGCTTTGCCGCTGCTGTGGCGGGCGGCGCGGCCGATGGTTTGAATCAGCGATGTCTCGGAGCGTAGGAAGCCTTCTTTGTCGGCGTCGAGAATGGCGACGAGCGAGACTTCGGGCAGGTCAAGACCTTCGCGCAAGAGGTTGATGCCGACCAGCACGTCGAACTCGCCGCGCCGCAGGTCGCGCAGGATTTTGATCCGCTCCAACGTCTCGATGTCCGAATGCAGATAGCGCACGCGCACACCGACCTCGGCGAAATAGTCGGTTAAATCCTCCGACATCTTTTTCGTCAGCGTCGTCACCAGCACGCGCTCGTTGCGCTCGGCCCTTACGCGACACTCTTCGAGCAGATCGTCGATCTGCCCTTTCACCGGGCGCACGTCCACCAACGGATCGGTCAGACCCGTCGGGCGGATCAATTGCTCGACATGCTCGCCGCCGGTCTTCGTCAACTCGTAGGGGCCGGGCGTGGCGGAGACATAAATAGTTTGGCCGACGCGCGCCTCGAACTCGGTGAAATTGAGCGGGCGATTATCCATCGCACTAGGCAAGCGAAAGCCGTACTCGACGAGTGTGCGTTTACGCGACTGGTCGCCGTTGAACATGCCGCGCACCTG
>JANMAD010000003.1:0-6863 GCA_031359515.1 Acidobacteriota bacterium
ATCTCCCCGCCCGGGCGGGGGTGCCGGGGCCCGCGGCTGGTCTTTTAGATCATGGCACCGGAGCAAGGCTGGCTCATACTGCACGGCAACGTCAGATATAGCCAGCCGGGCATAGGCTTCGGCTTGCGCTTCCTGCCGCTCGCGCCGCACACGCGCCACCGGCTCGAAGCGATCTTGGCGGATGCACGACACAAGTGAGCGCGCTTGTTTTGTGACACTGACAGCGATGATGACAGGCGACTGGCTGCCCGCGGAGACCAACACGCATCAGGATCACGTCATCGCGCACGTGCTGGGCGCGACCGTGCTGGGCTATTTCCGCGCCGACGAGACCGCGCATTTCATGCTCGACATCGGTTTCATCTGGTCGATCCTGTTAGACGGCGAGATGGGGCTTGTGCCGCAACGGATGGCGTTCGCCGAGTTGCCGTTGAGCGCGGACGAGCGCGCGACGATAAGCGCCGATGCGGAGGCATTGCACGAGCATGGAGCGGCGGCGACGCTCGCGCGCGTGACGGCCGCGCCGGCTGAATGCCTGATCACGGCCGTTGAGTTTTATACGAATGAGCGCGGGCGCAGGCTGTTGCTGCTGAGCGCAGATGCGAGCCTGTGCGTCGAGACGGAACTGGCGACCGGCACGATTACGATCACGCCGCTACGCGCGGCATAGGCAGACGGGACGGAGTGGAACAGATGGCAGAAGAGACGAACGAAGAACCGGTGGATAGCACAGACGATTCGCTCGCAGAGGGCGCGCAAAAGGAAAAAGCATACTTGCGCGCACGCCTTCGCGCCGAACTCGGCCGCGACCCCAGCGATGAAGAGTTGAACGACTGGCTGCGCCAGCATACGGAAGGATACTGAGAATTGCAGAATGCGGATTTCGGATTGCGGATTAAAAGACGCTTCGCGTATCTCTTCAATCCGCAATCCGCAATCCGCAATCCGAAATCCGCATTCTGCAATCTTTAGGGCATGCCTTCGATCATGATCTTGCTGTCTATAGACTTGACGCCTTTGATGCCGTTGGCGAGCCGTTCAGCGCGCGTCTTCAGGTCAACCGTTTTCACCGAGCCGATGAGCGTGGCTTGACCGTTGATGACGGTGACGGTGAGGCCGGCGTCTTTAAGGTCTGGGTCAGCGGTGAACGCCCGGCCGATTCTGGATTCGATGCCGGCGTCGTCGGGCGGCGCGGGCGCGCTTGAGTTGGCGGCCGGCGCGGGCGGCGAGACGATGATCGGCGCGGGCTGCGTCGTCGTGGGCGGCGGCGCTTGCACGATGATCGGCTGCGGTTGCTGCATGGGTTGTTGTTGAATGATGACGGGCGTCGGCGCGGCCGGCAGCGGCGTCGGCGCGGTTGTGACGGTGACGTTCGTGTTCGAGTTCGTCGCGTCGTCGCGATTCAGCAGGAAGAACATGAGCAGGGCCGTGGCTGCCACCGCCACGAGCGCGACAGTGGCGATCATGCCGGTCGAATAACCGCCCCGATCTGGGTTGCGCGTCGTGCTCGTATAAGATTCTTCGCGGCGTGCGGTCGGCGTCTCGACCACAACGCGGCTACGCTTCTGTTGCTCTTCATCGTATGACATAAAAGTGTTGCTCCTGAGTCGGTGTCTGCTTTTGGGATGATAACTACGCGAGGTGTGCAAGCGAACGTAGATAAGCGTCCAACTGCGAGCGCAGTAGAGCAGAGAAAAGTGGCCGCCTCAGTTGGCGGCCACTTTTAGTTCCGTTGCCGGTTTAGCAGCGATGCGTGCGGCAATAGCTGCTCGTGTGTTGTCTGTGGCGATAGATGCCGCTGCCGGCCGCGCCGATGAACGCACCGGCCGCTGCGCCGCGTTTATGCCCGACCGCGCCGCCGACGCCCGCGCCGAGCGCCGTGCCGCCTAAGACCGTGCCGGCCGTGCGCGTGCCCGGCTTGAAGTGCCGCTTCGCGGCCTTACGATTGAAGGCGACCACTGAACCGCCGCCTGCGCCGATAGCCGCGCCCTTCTTGCCGCCGATAAGTCCACCGACGACTGCGCCGCCGCCAATGATCGCGGCCGTGCGCGACTTGCGTCCGAAGCGTGAACGGCGACGCCGCTCTTGCGCTGCCATGTCAGGCACAAGCGCCGTCAACAACAGCACCAGCATCAACATTGAAACCAATAATCTCTTCATGTCCAAACCCTCCGTAAATAGTTGCCCGTGGAACTGCCTTGCGGGAGAGCAATGCATAACACCCTGTTAGTTTAGCAACTCGTGTTCCGTTCAAGCTAAGCGCGCGCGGGCGCGGGAAATAAAGGCTTTTCTGATCATGCGCCGCGTTGCTTGTCTCACAAACGCGCGGCGGAACGTACTGATTTCATGCTGACAGCGAAGATGTTTGACCTCATACGCGCGCTGCAAGCATAATCGCCGCCATGAAGACTGCGCTCGTCCATCATCCCGTTTATGAGCTACATGACACAGGCGCGGGCCATCCCGAACGACCGGAGCGCTACGCGGTCGTGATGGATGCTTTGCGCGCCGACGCGGAATTATGGGGGCGTCTGCTTGAGATCGAAGCGCCGGCCGCTGCGCGCGGCGTTATACAAGCTGCGCACACGCCGCAACACTTCAAACGGGTCGAGCGCGCCGTTAGCGAAGGCATCGGTTATTTGGACGCAGACACCATCGTCTCTCTGCGCTCGCTCGATGCGGCGTTGCATGCGGCGGGCGGCGCGTGTCGCGCGGTGGATGCAATCATGACGGGCGAAGCGCAGAACGCATTCCTGCCCGTGCGCCCACCCGGTCATCACGCGACCGAGGGCAGCGCGATGGGCTTCTGTCTCTTCAATACGGTAGCGGTCGCGGCGCGCTATGCGCAGTCGCGCTACGCGGAGATCGAGCGCGTCGCTGTCGTTGATTGGGACGTGCATCACGGCAACGGCACGCAGGGCATCTTCTACGACGATCCGTCGGTCTTCTTCTTCTCGACGCATCAGTACCCCTGGTATCCGGGCACGGGCGCGCGGGGCGAGACGGGGCAAGGGCGCGGGCGCGGTTACACTTTGAACGCGCCGATGCGCGCACGCACACCCGCGCAAGAACAACGCCGCGCGTTCGACGCCGCCATCTCGGAGATCGATGCGAAGTTCAAACCCGATCTCATCATCATCTCCGCCGGCTTCGACGCACACGTGAGCGACCCGCTCGGCCAACTCTCGCTCAGAGACGAAGACTTCATGGCGCTGACCCGCACGGTCAAAGAATGGGCCGCGCACGCCTGCGCCGGCCGCGTCATCTCTTGTCTTGAAGGCGGCTACAATTTGCAGACGCTCGGCGCGACCGTGCGGGCGCACGTGCAGGCTTTGAGCGAAGACTAAAAGCGTCTAACAAAACTGAATTGTTTCGTGCTTAGTTCGATCTAAATCGAACCACGTGACATTGAGCCAGAACTAAATAACTATCCACGAATTCACACGAACCTACACGAAGAAAAATCACGAAAAGAGTTCGTGTTCCTTTCGTGTGGTTTCGTGGACAAGGCTTTTCCCTCCGGCTCATTGTGGTAAGTTTTGATTAAGATTGGTTCGTGTAAAACTTGTCATCTTTGCCCCGTCAAAGATGAAGCGCACGAGGAATGAAAGTGGCAGCTAGCAGCGACGAGCAAATAGAGCAAGGCTCGAAAGGGCGTAGGGTGCGCGCATGGCTACGGCGCGTGATGCCGCGCGTGGGGATAGCGGCGGCGGCGTTGTTCGTCGTGCGTGCTATCGTGCGCGATACCGGGTTTTATCGCACGTCCGCTGTTGGCGAAATGTTCGGCTTCATTACTTTTCTGCTCGTCACTCTCACCGTCTGTTATTACGGCTTCGGCGCGTTGCGCTGGTTGAAGCGCAAACTGCTCTGGCGCGTGCGCCGGCGTCTGATCATCACGTATCTGTTTGTCGGGCTGACGCCCATCGTGCTGCTCGCCGGACTTGGCTTCATCTTTGGCTATGGCATGGCGCTTAACATGATGGCGAACAGCGTCATGCTGGAGGTGGGCAGCACGGAGAAGGTGGTGCGCGCCAACGCCGTTGCGCTCGCCGATGCACTCGCACAGTTACCGCCAGCCAGCGACGCGCGCACGTTGCAAGCGGGGCTCGACGAACGCGCCACACTCATGCAAGCGTCGCTGCCCGGCGCACGCGCGGCCCTTTGGCGCGGGCCACTGCACTCTGCTCCGGGCGGCACAGGCGGCAGCGACACTGCTGTGCAGGCACAGTTCATCAGTGCCCCGCCGAATGCGGACGCACAACCACTTGGCCCGCAAGCGACCACGCTCGACGCGCCGCTGCCCGCGTGGTTGCGTGGGCAACAGGCTTGGAGCGGCTTCACCTACGAGCGACCGGCAAACGCCTCCGAGCCTTACGCCGCATCCGCCTTGCGTGCGCTTGTGCGCCGCGAGGCTAACGGGCAAGAGTATGTCGTGTTGCTGAGCGTACCCGTCAATCGCGTCTTGATTGAACGTTGGCGCGCGGACACTGACATCAACCTGCGCCCCTCCTTCTTCCCGCACTCGCTCGCAGGCAACGTGCGTACACGCCGCGCCGACAACGCCGCCACGCCCGCGCAGGCCGCGCAAACTGACGCAGCCGAGCGCGCCGTCATGTTGCGCACTTCGGCAGACCAACTCGGTGAGCCGATGTCCGGGCCGCACGCTTGGGTCGTGATGCCCGTGACCGATTGGGTGAGCGGCGAGCGCGAGCCGCACGTCGCGTTCAAGTTTCCTTCGTCAATCACGGCGGCGCGCCAGCATGTGCTGGAGCGCGGCCATCTGGGGCAAGACCTGCCGCTCACGTGGGTGCTGACCGTCTTCGGCATTATTTTTCTCACGCTCGAACTGTTCGCGCTCTTCGCCGCCGGGTGGATGACGCGCGCGGTGACCGGCACGGTGCATAAACTTTATCGCGCCACCGAGCACATCAAACGCGGCGATTTCTCGCATCGCGTCCGCGTCCGTTCGCAGGATCAACTGGGCGAACTGGCCGGCGCGTACAACGACATGACCGCGAACATCGAAGCGCTCTTGCAAGAGCGCGTCAAGCACGAACGATTGGAGCGCGAGATCGAGATCGCCGCCGAAGTGCAGGCGCAACTCTTCCCGCGCGAAGTGCCGCGCTTGCAGACGGTCGAGTTGGCGGGCGAGTGTCGTGCGGCGCGCGGCGTCGCGGGCGACTATTACGACTACGTTGAGATCGCGCCCGGTCTCGTCGCCGTCGCCCTCGGCGATGTGTCGGGCAAAGGCATCTCAGCCTCGCTCGTCATGTCGAACCTGCAAGCCTCTCTGCGCGCACAGGCGACGATCCTCGCGGAGCGTCTGCGGCAAGCCGAGCGCGCGGCCGCAGTGGCCGTCGGCGCGGGCGTAAATGTTGAGCCGCCGTGCGGTGTGACCGGCGTGGACAACGCCTGCGCCGTTGCAGAGATAGTGGCCAACATCAACGCGCAACTGTGCCGCAGCACCGACTCGAACCGTTTCGCCACGCTCTTCATCGCGCTCTACGACGAGCGTACACGCACGCTGCGCTACACCAATGCCGGGCACAACGCGCCGTTTCTGATCCACGCCGACGGCACCCACGAACGACTCGAAGCCGGCGGCACAGTCGCGGGCGCATTCGACTTCGCGCGCTACGAAGAGTCGGCCGCCACGCTTGCGCCCGGCGACCTTCTGCTCATCTTCTCCGACGGTCTCAGCGAAGCGCAGAACCACACCGGCGAAGAGTACGGCGAAGCACGCCTCTTCCAGTTTGCGCGGCAACACAGAGCGCAGACCGCAGACGCGCTGCGCCACGCGATCTTCACCGAGATCGATCAATGGTCGGGCGGGCTTGAGCGGGGCGATGATCAGACGGTCGTGATAGTGAAGGCTAGTGCTTAAAGTGGGTAGATCAAGCGCGGAGAAGATTTTTGGTTTAAGCCCCTTCGCCTCTGAAGAATACTAACTTTAGTGCCTCAAGATCGACCACCCCAGACCATACCGGACAGGCAATCTGATCGTAATTAACTTGAACCTGGCTGTATCGGCGGTTAACACGCAATGCGGGCCGTCCTTCCTTTTGTAGTTCTTCGTTAAAGTATTCAACCTCTTCTTGGCTTAGCGGCGAAGTATGAATAACCACAATGTAATCGTGTGCATCAGATAAGGGCAGCATCAGAGAGTGCTGCTTATAGCTGGACGTTGATTGGTACTCCGAAATTGCCTGCTTCAACCACCGCCAGGCCATATCATCATCGCTATTTTGAGCCAGATGTTTGGTCAAAATCTGGCGTGTCTGTAATGCTCTTGCTACAGCTTCGGGAACAAGCGGTAAGTCCGGCTCCTCTTGCCTGTGGTTGAGCGGGGCGGTCACTGTCCGCATTGGTGGTTGAGTATTGAGGTGGCTTCGTTTGGCATACCACACCACGCCGGCAGTTAAGCCAACGCCGAACGTAACCAGCGCGACAATAAGATGAGTTATAAGCCGACGCATTCGGTGATTGTCGGCCTTTAGTGCGGGCACGTCAAGCTTATGGTGCTACGCGAAGCACGCGCAACTGCATGTTAAAGCGCCGTTATGATCGCGGCCCGCGCGCCCATCAATTCGGAAAAATCTTTGGTGTAGATGGTCTCGACCTTGCGCACGCGGCGGACGGTCTCGACGACTTCTTCGGTCGTGATGAGACCGGTCTCGGCGTGCGCGATGGCCCACGTGCGTATTTGCGTGGCGGTGGCCAGCAGTTCTTCGACGAGGTGTAGGTATTGCTGTTTGGTCTCGACGTGCGCGTCTAATTTGCCGGCGCGTGTGCGCGCATGCTCGGGCCAGAAGCCTGCGCCGCCGCGCACCCATTCTTCGCGCCAATGGGCCAGTGCGTTGCGG
>JANMAD010000012.1:0-6085 GCA_031359515.1 Acidobacteriota bacterium
GTTAGCCAGAAGCAAAAAGCTAAATGCTAACGGCTAACAGCTAATCGCTGATTTAGTTTTGCGAACCGATGCGCATGCCGTAGAACGAGCGCCAGACGAAGAAGACGGCGACGGCAAAGAAGCAGGCGGCCAACAAGGGCGTCAGCCACGGATTCGTGTCGTGCGTCTCGTTCGTCAGTTTCACGGCCAACTCGACGGCGAGCAGGCCGAACAGCGTGGTGAACTTGATGACCGGGTTGAGCGCGACGGACGACGTGTCCTTGAACGGATCGCCGACCGTGTCGCCGACGATCACCGCGTCGTGCAAGGCCGTGCCCTTCTGCTTCAGTTCCACTTCCACGATCTTCTTCGCGTTATCCCACGCGCCGCCCGCGTTGGCCATGAAGATGGCTTGATAGAGACCGAAAATGGCGATGGAGATCAGATAGCCGATGAAGAAGAACGGCTCGACGAAGGCGAAAGCGAGCGTGGCGAAGAAGACGGTCAGGAAGATATTGAACATGCCCTTCTGCGCGTACTGCGTGCAGATCAACACGACCTTCTTGCTGTCCTCAATCGAGGCCTTCTCGACGCCTTCGAGTTTGATGTTCGCCTTGATGAACTCGACCGCGCGATACGCGCCCGTCGTCACGGCCTGCATGGACGCGCCCGTGAACCAGTAGATGATCGCGCCGCCTGTGATCAGGCCCAGCACGAACGGGGCGTGCAGGAGCGACAAGCCTTGCGTGTTGACCGTCAGTCCTTGCGTGAGCGCCATGATGATCGAGAAGATCATCGTGGTTGCGCCGACGACGGCCGTGCCGATCAAGACCGGCTTCGCCGTCGCCTTGAAGGTGTTGCCCGCACCGTCGTTCTCTTCCAAGAGATGCTTCGCCCGCGCGAAGTTCACGTCAATATTGAAGTCGCGTTTGATCTCGCCCTCGATGCCGGGAATTTGTTCGATGAGCGATAACTCGTAAACCGACTGCGCGTTGTCCGTGACGGGGCCGTAAGAGTCAACGGCAATGGTGACGGGGCCCATGCCGAGGAAGCCGAAGGCGACGAGACCGAAGGCGAAGACCGGTTCGGCGATCATGAGCGCGGCCAAGCCCTGCTGGCTAAAGATGTATGCGACCGACATCAGCGCGACGATGCTCATGCCGATCCAGAAGGCGGAGAAGTTGCCGGCGACGAGACCCGACAGAATGTTGAGCGACGCGCCGCCCTCCTGCGATGAAGTGACGACCTCTTTGACGTGACGCGACCCGGTCGAGGTGAAGACCTTGACGAATTCAGGGATGACCGCGCCCGCGAGCGTGCCGCACGAGATGATCGTCGCTAGCTTCCACCATTGCGACGTGTCGCCGCCGAGCAGCGGCACGATCAGGTAAGAGACGACGTAGGTGATGACGATGGAGATGATCGAGGTGAGCCAGACGAGCGACGTGAGCGGTTGCTCGAAATTCATCTCGGCGGCGTTCGCGTAGCGCGCCTTGGCGATGTACTCGTTGACGAAGTAAGCGACCGCGCTCGCGACGACCATCATGATGCGCATGACGAAAATCCAGACGAGCAGTTGCACCTGCACGGTCGGGCTGCGCACGCCTAAGAGAATAAAGGTGATGAGCGCGACGCCGGTCACGCCGTAAGTCTCGAAGCCGTCGGCGGACGGGCCGACGGAGTCGCCCGCGTTGTCGCCCGTGCAGTCGGCGATGACGCCGGGGTTGCGCGCGTCGTCCTCTTTGATCTTGAAGGCGATCTTCATCAGGTCGGAGCCGATGTCGGCGATCTTCGTGAAGATGCCGCCCGCGATACGCAACGCCGCCGCGCCCAAAGATTCGCCGATGGCGAAACCGATGAAGCAGGCACCGGCGTAGTCGCGCGGGATGAAGAGCAGGATGCAGAGCATGATCAGCAGTTCGACCGAGATGAGCATCATGCCGATGGACATACCGGCCTTCAAGGGAATCGAATAGAGCGGATAGGGCTTGCCAGCGAGCGAGGCAAAGGCCGTGCGCGAGTTGGCGAACGTGTTGACGCGGATGCCGAACCACGCGACGCCGTAGCTGCCGCCGATGCCGATCAGACTGAACAGCAGGATGACCGGCAGCGTCACAATCAACGGCTTGCCGGGTACGGGCGATAGCACGCCGAAATAAAGCACGATGATGGCCGCGATGAAGGCCCACAGGATGAGGATGAATTTCCCTTGCGTGACGAGATACGTCTTGCAGGTCTCATAGATTAACTCCGAGACTTCGCGCATGGACGTATGCACCGAGCGGTTCTTCAAGTTCATGAAGATGGCCAGCGCGAACAGCCCGCCGAGGAAACAGACGATGAGGCCGATCAAGAGCAGCGTATGGCCGTCGAAGCCGAGAAACGAAACGCGCGCGAGATCGGGCAGCGTCAGATTCGCCTCGCTGCCCACATCATGCGCGACGGCTTGGCGGCCGGGGCCGTTGCCTTGCGCAGCGGGCGGCACGTTCGGCTGCTGCGCGAACGCGGCCGCCGAGCAGAGTAGGATGGCCGCTAAACCGGCCGCGGCCAGTGCCGTGCGGCGCGCGGTCGCAGTGCGGCGCAAAAGGCCGAGCGTCAATAGGTTGATGAGAAAGAGAAATATCTTTGGCAACTTCACGTTTGAGCGATTCCTTTCGTTCGTAAACACCTGTGATAAGCCGACTGAAACGGCGACCAGCGCGCCCACACAACAAGACCCGCCGCAGACGACGCGCCGGCAGCCCGCGCGTATCCCCTGTATCAGCCACAGTCTATTGAGCAGTAACGCTTAGAAGGCAGACATTATTGCTGATTTTGCCCCAAACTGTCTATCCGGCAGCGACCGGCCGAGTAGCTCAGCGCGCGGCGCTGTATGTCTCGTCTCGGTTAGAGCATCCGGCTACAGTTGTTCGCCATCATGATCAGATCGTTGTATTGATCCACGAAGCGGTCGCTCGAATAGAGACCCGGCGACGGCTTCTTGTTCTCGCGGAAGTTGCGCATCTTCTCCTTGCCCTCTTTGAGAAAATCGCGGGCGGCGCGCTCGACGGTCTGCCAGCAACTTACGCGGTCGCCCAATTCTGCGCGATGCGCGTTGAAGTAAGCGGCCGCTTCCTCGACCGCTTGCGTGTAAGCATCGAGCGCGGGCTGAAACTTGGCGGGATCAAGCGGATCAGCCTCGCCCAACTTGACGAGTTGCTTGGCGCGCAACATCACGACGCGATGCAGATAAGAGAGCTTACGTCCCTGCTGCTGTTCGATCTCGGCCAACTCGCGCTCTTTGTAGCGCACGTCCTCGATGTCAATGGCCGCATGGAACTGATCCGATGCCTTGACGAACCCGTCGAACGCGGCGACGAGCGGCGCATGCAGTTGCTTGCCCTTCGCGTACTTGTCGTCCTTGTAATCTGCCTGCCGGTAGTATTCGTTGGCGTCCTTCAACACAGGTGCGAGTTGTTTGAGCGCGGCGAGATAGTTCCCCGCCGCCACGTCCAACTCCGCGAGCGCGGGCGGCGCGGCCATGCCCTGCTGCAACTGCGCGAAGCACGGCTCGATCTCGTTGCGCGTGAAGAGACTCGGTTCGCGCCCTGCTTGCGGCCCCTTAACGCGATCAACTTTGTGCATGTACTCGCCGGCCGCGTTGTGCAACCCGCTATCCACGCTGTTCATACATTCGACATAGAAGCCGAGCTTCGCGGCCGTGGCCGCCGACTCCGCGCTCGGGCCGCTCAGCCCCTTGCCCAACTTCAGCAAGTTGGCGCAGCCGCTATTGGACAAGAGAACCGCCGCAAGCAATGTTAACCCAAGCGGGCGCGCGAGCTTGTCGGGATCATGGCGCATAACTTTCTCCTTGCTATGTAGGGTTGGCAGCGTCTTGCTAGTCTTCCCAAATGAAGGGTGCGGGCGGCATTGGGATAGTCTGAACCCGCCAGTTAGTTTTAGTCTTCAGTTGAGCAAAGACCAGCCGGACTCTAAATGGTTCGCCACGGGTGGGCGCGTTCCGTCCTGCGCGCCAGATCGTGTCTGCGACAGACGCATTGTAAGCATCCTGAAGCATGCCGTTGGGCAGCGCCGCTACAGTGATTCCTGCCAGACTGTACTCGCCGACCGCTGACTCACGGTAGCCGTACTTCACGATGATTGTCGTTGTGAGATAGCTGGCCCGGTTAGTATTAAGGATGCGCGGGAGCGTGCCTGCTTCATCTACCGGCAGACCGCCGCGCATATGCCGGACACGCAAAGATGTTTGCGCCGTTTGGATGGTGGCGGTAGTTTGGTCTGCAATCTTCTCGGCTTTCGAGTCCACGAACAGAGCTTGCCGCACTGCGTATTCAGGATGAAAGACATAACGTGCCCGCTTATAGTCAACCTTCCCAAATAGCCGCTCATCAATTTTCGACATGCCGATGCGGTCAAGCGCCTCGCGCGTGATGTCTTCGCCAATGTCAGCTACTTTGTCCTTCTCGTTAGCAAAGATATAAGCGGCAGTCTCTCGAAAGTCATACACGGCTTGCGTCACTAGCCGCATTGATGCGCGTTCGATCTCTTCCAGCCGTGGGAGATTGGTTGCGAGGCTTTGCGGGTCAATAAACATTGCGTAGCTTGGGTTGCACCTTTCTGAGTTGTCGCTTAGCCAAAGCTACGTACTTCTTCTCTAGTTCGACGCCGATGAATCTACGCTCTGCTTGTATGGCGGCAATGGCGGTTGTGCCGCTCCCCATAAAACAGTCAAGTACGATCTCATTTGGGTCTGTGAACAGCCGCATGAGCCTGCGTGGCAACTCAAGCGGGAATTTGGCTTCGTGATCGTCGTTAGCGCGCACGGACGGGAAATGCCAAACGCCACGCGCGCCCCAGTCCTTCCATTCTGCGGATGTGAGTCGTGCGCGATCAACCGTGGTGATGCCCGGCTTCCAGAAGATGTAGATGTACTCAAACTCATCAACCGAGCGGTACGAAAGCGTCGCCCAACGGCTGTTCTCCCACGCCGCATCTTTAACCCAGACCCGGCGGTCGTAAGGATAGAAACCGCCGGCTAAAGCCCATTCCTCAAGCAAGCCGCCAACGATCTTCACGCGCGTCTGCGCTTCATACTTCCCGCCGCGAATGTTGTTGCCGTTGAGCCGGCGGTCAATCGTCTGCTCGCTGCAACCAAGCCTTGTCGCTAACTGATAACGATTGAGTGTTGGGTGTTCCGCCATCGCCCGCAGCACATCTTCTCGCGTCACTTGAGATTTGCGGCGGCTGACAACTTCGGCCTGCACCTTCGGCATGGTCGCGTCTTTGAAACACAGAATATCGGCGATATTGATCGCGAGGAAACCGCCCGGCTTAGTAAGCTGATAATGTAATCCAATCACCGTTTTGAGCAACGAGCGCCAAGTGTCGAAAGTCAGATGCGCTTCATACTGCTTGCCGACAAAATACGGGGGCGACCAGACGCTTAGGGCCACGCTGTCCGGCTCGACACGCGATAACAGCACGCGCGCATCTCCCTCGTGAATAGTGTTGACGGACAAATAGTTTTGTGTGGTGGCTGCTTCCGGCGCTTCCGGCAGACTGTCCTGCAAGTGCTGCGGCAGGCGGGCCCGATTAAACCCATGCCGCGCTTCAGGAGCAGCCATCCCGCTAGCTCGGTGCAGGCTCTGGGCGTCGTCAACCTCTTGGCTCATGCGTGTAATCCTATGCGGTCTCTCCGGCATCGGCAAGCCCTATCTGTGCTTCAGCAGCGCGGTGGCCCGTCGTCCAACGGCGAATCGAATCAGCGAGGATGATGATGGCCGCCGTCATTAAGAGCGCGGTCAGCGCGGTGTTGATGTAGCCTTGCGCGGCGGTGTCGGGCTGGTGCGCGAGCGGCCAGAAGATGTCGGTGATCGACTCCCAGCCAGCGACGAGCGTGGTCGTGCCGACGAAGGCGAGCGGCACGAGCGTCGTCCACGCATAGCGCGCCTTGCCGGAGTTGATGATGATGGTAGTGGCCACGCAGAGCGCGACCGATGCGAGCAGTTGATTGGCGATGCCGAACATCGGCCAGATCGTCGAGATCGAGCCTGACCAGATAAACGCTGCCCAGCCCGCGACGACCACCCCCGTGGTTAAGATTGCG
>JANMAD010000018.1:0-3110 GCA_031359515.1 Acidobacteriota bacterium
CAACCGGCTGGGCACTTTGTTTGAGGCGACGGACCGCGTCTTTGCCGGAGAAATCCTGCCGACCGACGACCATCTGTCCTCTGACGGCAGGGTAATGGAGGTCTTGAGTGAACACTTATGTCAGGGCTGGCTCGAAGGCTATCTCCTGACGGGGCGGCATGGGTTCTTCAACTGTTACGAGGCGTTCATTCACATCATTGATTCGATGTTCAACCAGCACGCCAAGTGGCTGAAGACGACGCGCCATATCCCGTGGCGTCGCCCCATCGCTTCACTCAACTATTTGCTCTCTTCCCATGTTTGGCGACAGGATCACAACGGCTTCAGCCATCAAGACCCCGGCTTTATAGATCACGTCATCAACAAGAAAGCCGAGGTCGTCCGCGTGTACTTGCCGCCGGATGCCAACACTCTGCTGTCCGTTACCCATCATTGTTTACGAAGCCGCAATTACGTCAACGTCATCGTCGCGGGCAAACAACCTGCGTTGCAGTATCTCGACATGGACGCGGCGGTGAAGCATTGCACCGCCGGCGTCGGCATCTGGGAATGGGCGAGCAACGACGAAGGGGTAGAGCCGGACGTGGTGATGGCGTGCGCCGGGGATGTGCCGACGCTGGAGACGTTGGCGGCCGTGGATATTCTTAGGCAGAAGTTTCCAGAGTTGAGAATGCGCGTTGTGAATGTCGTTGACTTAATGACGCTGCAATCGGTGGGCGAGCACTCGCACAGTCTCTCCGACAAAGATTTCGATTCACTCTTTACGACTGACAAGCCCGTCATTTTCGCCTTTCACGGCTACCCTTGGTTGATTCATCGCCTCACTTACCGGAGGAAGAATCATCACAATTTTCATGTGCGCGGCTACAAAGAGGAGGGAACTACTACCACGCCTTTCGACATGGTTGTCTTAAACGATCTGGATCGGTTCCATCTTGTGATGGACGTGATCGAGCGCGTCCCAAAGCTAGGGAATATCGGCGCGCACGCGAAACAACTGATGCGCGACAAACTCCTCGAACACAAACAGTACATTCGCACGCACGGGGACGACATGCCGGAAATACGTGATTGGAACTGGCCCGGCTGAAAGTACATTAAAGTATGAATGTTCTGATACTCAACTGCGGTAGCTCATCGGTTAAATTTCAGCTCATCGCCACCGATGTTGAGCGCATTGAGCAGCATACCGATGAGCGGCTCGCGCATGGCATCATCGAACGAATCGGCGGCGAAGCAATTATCACGTTGCAAGCGGAAGGCGGATTGCCGCAACGCTCAACCGCACCGCTGCGGGACACGCGAGCGGCGGTTGAGCTTATCTTGCGGTGGGCGTGCGCCGAAGAATCGGACATCAAAGAAGTTAAGAGCGTCGCAGACATCCACGCCGTCGGGCATCGTGTTGTGCACGGCGGCGAACAATTTAAGCAGTCCGTTTTGCTGACCGATGAAGTCTTACACGGGATTGAAGATTGCATTGATCTCGCACCGCTCCACAATCCGGCAAACATTAAGGGCATCAACGCCGCGCGCGAAGTGTTTGGCAAAGGATTGCCGCAGGTCGCCGTCTTCGACACCGCGTTTCACCAAACTCTGCCCGATCACGCCTACCTCTACGCCCTGCCTTATCAGCTATACCGCCGCCACCGCATTCGACGTTATGGCTTTCACGGTACGTCTCATCGCTACGTCGCATATCGTTATCGGCAACTGAAAAAGATTCCGCGCGACCAGACAAACATCATTACGCTGCATCTCGGCAACGGGTGTTCGGCGGCGGCGATTAAAGGTGGCAATTCGGTTGACACTTCGATGGGCTTGACCCCGCTCGAAGGCTTGGTAATGGGTACGCGCTCCGGTGATCTTGATCCGGCGATTATCGAGTTCGTCGCGGCGAAAGAGGGCTTGTCGGCACAGGAAGTCGAGACCTTGTTAAATAAGCAATCCGGCTTGCTGGGCCTCTCAGGCTTGACGAATGATATGCGCGAACTGCTCGACGAAGCACGTGAATCAGATGATCGCCGCGCTAAGCTCGCCATCGAAATCTTTTGTTATCGCGCACGGAAATATATCGGCTCATACCTCGCGGCGATGAGCGGCGCGGATGCTGTTGTTTTCACCGGCGGCATCGGCGAAAACTCTGCTGAAGTGCGCGCTGGAATCTGTGACGGGTTAGGTTGGCTTGGACTCGAATTAGATTCCGCACGCAACCACGCGCTGCCGGGCGGGCATGAGGGCATCATCAGCACCGACGGTTCACGCCTCGCCGCTTATATCATCCCGACAAATGAAGAATTATTAATTGCGCGCGACACGGTGCGCGTGGTATGTGGCGTGCCGCAACGCTTCTGAATATGACAGTGATGCCACCTCATGCTTAATCAAACATCAAACAGCGCCATGACGTTTAAAAGAGATCGGACGGGGGCGAACGAGGCGCGCGCGTATGGGCAGACGGTTGATGAGGTGTTGGCTGCGTTGGGCACGGACGCGCGGCGCGGCTTGAGTGAAACGGAGGCGCGGGCGCGGCGCGCGCAGTACGGCAAGAACGAGTTAACGGCGGAGAAGCCCATCCCTCGGTGGAGGAAGTTTCTTGCGCAGTTTCAAGATGTGCTCGTCATCCTGCTGCTCATCGCAACGGCGATCTCGGCGGGGCTCTGGCTGTATGAACGCGAATCGGCGCTGCCTTATGAGGCGATAGCGATCTTCGTCGTCGTGCTGCTCAATGCGGTCATGGGCTACATTCAGGAGTCACGGGCGGAGCAAGCGGTGGCGGCGTTGCGCCAGATGTCGGCGGCGCACGCCAACGTCATACGAGACGGCGCGCGCCGGAGCATTACAGCGACTGAGGTCGTACCCGGCGACATCATCCTCATCGAAGAAGGCGATACCGTCGCGGCCGACGCGCGTCTGATACAGTCAACCGCACTGCAAACGGCCGAGGCTGCGCTCACAGGCGAGAGCCTGCCGGTCGCGAAGGATACGCTGCCAATTACGGCAGCGGTCGGACTCGGCGACCGCGCAAACATGCTCTTCAGCGGCACGGCGGCGACTTACGGGCGCGGGCGCGCGGTGGTTGTGGCGACGGGGATGCAGACCCAGATGGGACT
>JANMAD010000022.1:0-8905 GCA_031359515.1 Acidobacteriota bacterium
AGCTAATGAAGGTGCTGCCGGAGACGAACAGGGCCAGTGCGAAGACCACGTGGGGATTCGTTATGGTGAACGAATACCGTGGCTCGATGTATAAGAAGAGCGCGGCCAACGCGCTGAGCAAGGTGGCGCAGAGGCCCGGCCCGAAGCCGCCGTACCAGGCACAAAGCGTGACGATGGGGAAGAACAGAATGAAAGGCGTATCCGTGCCCAAAAGGGAAGAGAGCGGCATTCTGATCGCGACGGCAACGGCCGTGACCAGCAAGGCAAAGCCATAGCGATAGAGCGCGGGTTGGGGGTCGCGCGGCATCGTCTTCTCCCTTATGTCTCCAAGCGGCAACAGTCAGCCTTACTTCTTATTGATTCGGCGCAAGGCTTGCAGGTTGGCGAATTCTACAACAGTTTGTACGTAATGGATACGACCATGTCTGTCGGCGCAAGACTTGCGCAAATTAACTTATAGCGAATGGCAAATGCGCGCTAATAAAAGCGCGTCAAGAGAACAACGCCGCCACATCGGCGGCGGTGAGCGACTTGAAAAAGCTTTGCTCCGTGGCGATCAACTGCGTGACGAGTTGCCGCTTGCGCTCCTGCAAGGTGAGAATCTTCTCCTCGACCGAGTCGCGCACGATGAGCTTGTAGATGAAGACCGGCTTGTCTTGCCCGATGCGGTGCGTGCGGTCGGTGGCCTGCATCTCGACCGCGGGATTCCACCACGGATCGATGTGGATCACGTAGTCGGCCGCCGTCAGATTCAAGCCGACGCCGCCCGCCTTCAGGCTGATGAGAAAGAAGGGAATGGCCGGGTCTTGCTGAAAAGCGTCCACCCGCTCCTGCCGGTCGCGCGTTTGCCCGTCGAGATAGGCGAAGGGGATGCGGCGTTTCTGTAACTCCGTCTGCACGAGTTTGAGCATGCCGACGAACTGCGAGAAGACCAGCGCCTTGTGCCCTTCGGCGCGGAGCGTTTCGAGTGTCTCTAACAGTAACTCGAATTTCGCTGAGCCGCCTTTGAAGGTCTTCACCACGAGCCGCGGATGATTGCAAATCTGCCGCAGGCGCAGCAAACCCTCGAGCACGCGGAAGCGCGCGTTGTTGATGCCCTCGTCTTCGATCAGCTTGAGCAGCAGCGCGCGGTAGTAGTCGCGCCGCTCGTCGTAGAGCTTGCGCTGCGCCGGTTCCATGTCGCAGTCCATCCGGCGCTCTGTGCGCGGGGGCAAATCTTTTGCGACCTGATCTTTGGTGCGCCGCAGGATGAACGGATAGACCAGCTTGCGCAGGAACTCGGCCGCCGCCTCGTCGCCCTTGCGCTCGATGGGCGTGGCAAACTCTTCGCGGAAATACTCGGCGTTGCCCAACAGCCCCGGATTCAAAAAGGCGAACTGCGACCAGAGTTCCAGCGTGTTGTTCTCCACGGGCGTGCCCGTCAAGGTCAGGCGCTGCGCTCCGCGTAAGAGCCGCACGGCCTTGGCCGTCTCCGCGAGCGGATTCTTGATCGCCTGCGCCTCGTCCAGAATCAGGTAATTGAACTCGTAGTGCATCAACATCTCTACGTCGCGCCGGAGCAGTCCGTAGGTTGTCACCACCAAATCGTAATCGGCGAAGTCGGCCACGTCCTGCGCGCGGTCTGCGCTGGCGTGATTTAAGAGGCGCAGGCGCGGCGTAAACCGCGCCGCCTCGCGTTCCCAATTGAAGACGAGCGAGCGCGGCACGACCAGCAGGGAAGCCTGCTGCGCCAGCCCGCGCTCTTTGAGCGACTGGAGGAAAGCCAGCGTCGCAATCGTCTTACCCGTGCCCATGTCGTCCGCGAGGCAGCCGCCAAATTTGTACTCGCGCAAAAAATAGAGCCAGTCGAAGCCGGCCTTTTGATATGGGCGCAACTCGCCGTTGAAATGTTTGGGCAGCTTCTGCGGCTTGATGCCGGCGAAGTTGCGCAAGTGCTGGCGGCGGCGCTCGAACTCTTTATCGGTGCGCGCCCGCGTGTCGTCGGCGAGCAGTTGATCGAGCAGCGTGAGGTGATGATGCGCGAGCCGCAAGCCTTTGTCCGTCTCTTCACCGAGCGCGAAGAGATGCCGGTACTGCTCGATCCATTCGGGCGGGATTTCGCCGATGCTCCCATCGGCCAACTTGACGAAGCGCTCGCGTCTGCGCACGGCGCGGCGCACCTCCGCGAGCGCGACCTCCATGTCGCCGAATTGGACGACCGCCTGCACGTCGAACCAGTCAATCCCCGACGTGACGCCAAACGAGATCGTCGGCCGATTGCGGTTGATGCGCGCCAGCTTCAACTCTGCTTCGCCGTAAATCTCGCAACCCGTAGCGGCCAACTGCGGCACGTGGCGCAGCAGAAAATCGAGCGGGTGCGTGTTGGCGCGCAACAGGAAGAGGCCATCAATGGAGCCGCGCAGGGCGTTGTAGTTCACGGCCGCGCGCTTGAGGCCGTAGGTCTTCGAGCCGATGGTCTCCCACAACTCCTGTTCGCGGGCGGGCTGGCGCGCGATGCGGACGAGCGCGCCCGTCTCCGCGTCGCGGCGGATGCTCTGTAAGGATGCGTTGCGGCTGTGCGGCACTTCGTAGTCGCCATAGCCGAAACGCAACTCGCCGCGCAATTCTTTTCCCTCTTCGGTTAGATAGAGGCGCGGCACGGGCGCGACCGGCGGCAACTCTACCCAACGGACGGCCTCACCACGCAAGGGAAAGCGCTCGGCGATGAACGGCAGATGCTTTTCAAAGAAAGCTTGTTCTTCGTCGCTGGGAATATTTATCTCAGGATTCTGCTGAAAGAGCGCGAGTCCCTCCGGCGGCGCGTCCAGTTGAAAGACAACCTGATCAGCGAGCAACCAGAGCGGCTTATAAGAGATGATTTGCAGCTCGTGCCCGCGTAGCGGAAACGCGCGCTCGCCCGCGACGGCCAGTGCGCGCAGGCGCGTGCCGCCCTCATTCGTCCGTTCCATCTCCAACTCGATGCGCGCCGTCTCCGGGCAAATTTCCAGCGGCCGCTTGAGCGGATTCTTGTCCGTGCCGAGAAAGAGCGGGCCGCCCTTCAGGAGCGCGAACAGCGCGCCGAGGTCGAGCGTCGAGCTGCCGTAATAACTACCGTAATAGAGGGCGGATGACGCCAGCATCTTGACCAATGCGGCTTGCGCGTGGGTGACGTTGGCGTAGACGCGCGGCCTGCCGGACTCGTAAGGGCTGACCTTCTCTGCCTGCGACGAGAGCTTTTGCTCCGCAACCACGCGCGCCGTTTCAGTCACATCCTGCCGCGCCGGCTCAGGGAAGAAGCCGGCGGCGACCGTGTACGGCACGACCATCCACGAATTGCCGCGCGCTTGCAGACTGAAGAAGAGAAGCTCCGCGGCCCTCTTCGGCGCGGGGCTGGCGGAAGTGCGCACTACCTGCGACAGGACATCTGCCCACGGCACCGGCGCGTTCTCTGTCAGGTGATCCCTGAGAAACAACGCCGCCGCGACACCGTGCTTGCAGATCACGTCCTCATCGTAGTCGGCATACGGGCAGTCACAGAACACGAGCACCGCGCTCCCGGCCCGCATGAACTCGACCGTATACGTCTGGCTGCCCCGCACCCTGACGATAGCTTGCTCGGCGCTCACGTGCTGCACGCGCAGCCGCCACTTCTGCGCGTAGTAGGCCCGCCCGCGCGCGGCTATACTAGCGCCCGCATGCGCGATCAGATGCTCGACGTTGAGCAGCGCAGGCGACCAGCCGCCTTGCGGCTCACGCCCCGCGCCAGCAAAGCTTCGACCCTTATTGTTCATGATGGCTTTCGGTTATGCTACTTGCACCTATCTGGCTGCTATTGCACTGACGCCGCTTGAGAGTCATAGGTGTTCTCCTTTTACAAGGATACCACCCTAACTACCTGTCTCATCTATGAGGTGCAGTCCAGAGCATTATTTATTTGCAGCGGAGATTCTTGCTTTGTCTTGTGAGGCGTGCTAAATAACCAGCTTCAAGTTTGGGAATTAGTCAAACCCATCGCTGCCAGCGGATAGCAAATCTACATTGCGTCAAGTAGCTAAGTCAGCACCGCCTGCGGTAGCGGACGGGTGTGGTCACGCATGCAGACCCGCCCGCTTGCAGCAGGCGGTTCTGACTTCCAGCGGCGTAGTCGCAGCTAATTGCCAACCGTTATAAGGGACGGAAAATGATTCTCGACAAATTCAAATTGGACGGTCGGGTCGCGCTCGTGACAGGCGCGTCCGCCGGTCTTGGCGCGGCCATTGCCGTTGCGCTCGCGGAAGTTGGGGCCGACGTGGTGGCGCACGGCAACTCGCGCACGCCCGATGCGACCTGCGAACTGATCAAGCAGACTGGGCGGCGCAGCCTCGGAGTGCGCGGCGACCTCGCCGACAAAACCGTCCCACGCCAACTGCTTGAGCAGACGCTCGCAGAGTTCGGTCGCCTCGACATTCTCGTCAACAACGCCGGGACGATTCGCCGCGCGCCCGCCGCCGACTACACGCAGGAAGATTGGGCGGTGGTGCTTGAGGTCAATCTGTCGAGCGTCTTTCGTCTCTCACAACTCGCGGGCCGGCACATGCTTGAGCATGCCGCAGAAAAGCGCGGCGGGAAGATCATCAACATCGCCAGCCTGCTCTCGTTTCAGGGCGGCGTCAACGTCCCGGCTTATGCGGCGTCGAAGGGCGGCGTGGCGCAGTTGACCAAAGCACTCGCAAACGAATGGGCGCGGCACGGCATCAACGTCAACGCCATCGCGCCGGGTTACATGCGCACGGATAACACCACTGCGCTGCAACAGGACGAGACGCGCAATCGCCAGATACTCGAACGCATCCCCGCCAACCGTTGGGGCGAGCCGGAAGACTTGACGGGCGCGGCGGTGTTTCTCGCGTCTCCGGCGAGCGACTACTTGCACGGGCACGTGCTCGTCGTTGACGGCGGCTGGTTGGGCAGGTGAGATAAATGTCTCGACTACGTCTGCGCGGTCAAACTTGCGATTGAGCGCAGTTAAGGTCAGCACCGCCTGCGGTAGCGGGCGGGTTGTGGTTGCGCAACTTAAGACCCGCTCGCTATCGCAGGCGGTGCTGATTTATCTGAACGGGGCATGAATTTTCTCGGCATAGATGTCGGCACTGGCGGGTCGCGCGCCCTCCTCATTGACACGCGCGGGCACGTCATGGCTTCGGCGATGGTCGCGCACGCGCCGTTCGCGTCGCCGCAGATCGGCTGGGCCGAGCAGGATGCGGACGATTGGTGGCGCGCATCAGCGGCGGCGGTGCGCGCAGTGCTTGATCGGGCTGGCGCGCGCGCGGAAGCGATTGGCGCGCTCGGCCTGACAGGACAGATGCACGGCGCGGTGTTGCTCGATGAATGCGATACGCCCTTGCGTCCCGCGATCATTTGGTGCGACCAGCGCACGGACGCGCAGTGTCATGCCCTCGGCGAAAGCGTAGGCGTGGCACGGCTCATTGAACTGACCTGCAACCCCGCGCTCACCGGCTTCACGCTCCCGAAGTTGCTGTGGGTGCGCGAGCACGAGCCGGACATCTGGGCGCGCGTGCGCGCCGTGCTGCTCCCGAAAGACTATGTGCGCTTGCGGCTCACGGGCGACAAGGCGACAGACGCGGCCGACGCTTCCGGCACGCTCCTCTTCGACGTAGCGCGAAGACGTTGGTCTGCGGAGATGATCGCGGCGGTGGAGATTGATGAAAAACTGTTGCCGCGCGTTTACGAGTCAACCGCGATCACGGGCCGCGTCTCGGCTGCGGGCGCGGCGGCGACGGGCTTGCGCGCCGGGACGCCGGTTGTTGCGGGCGCGGGCGATCAGGCTGCGGGCGCGGTCGGCATGGGCGTCGTGCGGCCCGGCGCGGTCAGCGCGACCATCGGCACTTCGGGCGTCGTCTTTGCCGCGACGGAGAAGCCCGCGCTTGATCCGCTGGGGCGCATCCACACGTTCTGCCACGCTGTCCCCGCACGCTGGCACGTCATGGGCGTGACGCAAGGCGCGGGATTATCGTTGCGCTGGTTTCGCGAACAGTTCGGCGCGGGCGCGGCCGACGGGCGCGACGCTTACGAACGTCTCTGTGCAGAAGCCGAGACCGTGCCCGCCGGCGCGGACGGACTTTTGTGGACACCTTATCTCATGGGCGAGCGCACGCCGCATCTCGACCCGCACGCACGCGCCGCGCTCGTCGGCTTGACCGCTTCGCACACGCGCGCACATATTGTCCGTGCCATCCTTGAAGGCATCGCCTTTTCTTTGCGCGACACGCTGACGATCTTCGATGAGATGAACGTGCCCGTCGAGACGATTCGGCTCGGCGGTGGCGGCGCACGCTCGGCGCTGTGGCGACAGATACAGGCGGACGTTTACGGGCGCACGGTCGAGTCGGTTGAGACGGAAGAAGGCGCGGCTTACGGGGCGGCGTTGCTCGCCGGTGTCGGTGGCGGCGCGTGGCGCTCGGTGGATGAGGCTTGCACTGCTTGCGTCCGCGTGCGTGCGCAGGTCGCGCCAGGCGCGGCGGCCGGGCTGATGAATGCGCGCTACCAAAAATATCAAACCGTCTATCCGGCTTTGCGCCACCTAACGGGATGAGGCAAGAGGACAAGTATGTCAAAAGATAATTACCAACCACGCCCCGAACATAAATTCAGTTT
Organism: Acidobacteriota bacterium; assembly: GCA_031359515.1. GTDB lineage: Bacteria > Acidobacteriota > Blastocatellia > Pyrinomonadales > Pyrinomonadaceae > QHXQ01. The sequence goes on from JANMAD010000022.1 coordinate 6,634, forward strand.
TGGATTATGGACGGTCGGCAATCGCGGGCGCGACCCGTTCGGCGACGCGGTGCGCCCGCCGCTGCCGCCGAATGATGCCGTGCGTCTGCTCGCCGAAGTCGGCGCGTGGGGCGTTAACTTTCACGACAACGACCTCGTGCCGATTGATGCCGACGCGCAGGAGCGTGACCGCATTGTGCGCGAGTTTCGCGCGGTCTGCGCGGAGACGGGCATCGTCGTTCCGATGGCGACCGTCAACCTCTTCTATGAGCCTGTGTTTCGTGACGGCGCGTTCACGGCCAACGACCGCTCGGTGCGCGCCTACGCCGTACAGAAGACTTGCGCCGCGATGGATTTGGGCGCAGAGTTGGGCACAAAGATTTTCGTCCTCTGGGGCGGGCGCGAGGGCACGGAGACCGACGGCTGTCGTCGCGCGGACGAAGCCATCAAGCGTCTGCGCGAAGCGGTGAACTACCTGTGCGAGTATTCGCTGGCGCAAAACTACGGTTACAAGTTCGCGCTCGAAGCGAAGCCGAACGAGCCGCGCGCGGACATCTACCTGCCGACGACGGGCGCGTATCTGCACTTCATCACGACGCTCGATCATGCGGAGCTGGTCGGCGTCAACCCGGAAGTCGCGCACGAGCACATGTCCGGTCTCAATATGACGCACGCTGTCGCCCAGGCGTGGGAGGCGGGTAAGCTTTTTCACATCGATCTGAATGATCAAGTGCCCGGTCGGTACGATCAGGATTTGCGCTTCGGCTCGGCCAACCCGAAGGCGGCCTTCTGGCTAGTAAAATTTCTCGAAGATGTTGCTTACGACGGCCCGCGCCACTTCGACGCGCATGCCTACCGCACGGAAGACTACGAAGGCGTCAAGGATTTCGCGCGCGGCTCGATGCGTACTTATCTCATCCTGAAAGAGCGTGCGGCGCGCTGGCACGCGCACCCTGAGATCAAGTCGCTGCTGGCGGAGATCGCCGAGGGCAACCACAACGGCCCAGCTCTGGGCAAGTTCGAGCAAGGGCAGTTCGCCCAACTGCGCGCACAGCCGTTCGACCGTGCCGCGCTCGCCGCCAAAGGGTTGCAGTATGAGCGGCTGGATCAGTTGACCATGGACGTTCTGCTCGGCGTTGATTAGTCGCGCCTGAATTAACTTATGTCAGTACCGCAGACGGTGTTGACACACACGCTCTCAGTGAGCATATGCAATTGCAAATCGCTTTAACTGATCGCAGATTAATGATCGGAGAAAAGAACTCATGTACCGCAAAACCTATTACGCCACCCACCCCGGTTCCGTTAACGGCGCGACCAATGATGAGTTGCGCGAGCGTTACCACATCAACGAACTATTCGCCGCCGACGAGGTTCGGCTCAACTATCTGCACTACGAGCGCATGGTGGTCGGCGGGGCCGCGCCGGTCGGCAAAGCTGTTGCGCTGCCGATGCAACAAGAGCCGGCCTCGGCCAAAGACAAGCCGTTTCTTGAGCGGCGCGAGTTGGGCGCGATCAACGTGGGCGGCGGAGTCGGAGTTGTGACGGTTGACGGCGAGCGTTATGAGTTGCAGCCGAAGGACGGGTTGTACATTCCGCTGGGCAGCGCGGACGTGGTGTTCGAGAGCGTTGACGCGAGCAATCCGACCAAGTTCTATCTCGTCTCTACGCCAGCGCATGCGCGCTTCGACACGGTTCACGTCTCCATCGAGCAGGCCGTGCCGCTCAACCTCGGCGCGACTGAGACCGCGAACGAGCGCACGGTCTATCAGATGATTGTGCCGGCTACCTGCAAGTCAGCACAGTTGCTGCTGGGCTTGACTGTGCTCAAGCCGGGCAGCGTCTGGAACACCTGCCCGCCGCACCTGCATGATCGCCGCTCCGAAGTCTATTTCTATTTCGACCTCAAAGCGGGCCAGCGCATCATGCACTTCATGGGGCAGCCGGAGGACATGCGCCACATCGTATTGGCGAACGACGAAGCGGTGGTCTCGCCACCGTGGTCGATTCACATGGGCGCGGGCACGAGCAACTACAGCTTCCTCTGGGCCATGGGCGGTGAGAATCTCGACTACACGGACATGAACGTGCTCGACATCTGCCAGTTGAAGTAAGCGACCACGAAACTCTTGCGCCGCACGTTTGTCCGGCGCGAAAGGTCTCTGCATGAAACAGTTTTTTCTTGCCCTCATTGTTATCGTCGCCGGCGCGGCTTGCGCCTACGGCCAGACAAAGGATAAGCCCGGCGGCGGCGGGGTCACGCCGGCCGTAGTGGGCACGCCAACGGCACAGG
>JANMAD010000027.1:0-21493 GCA_031359515.1 Acidobacteriota bacterium
CGATGCCCCCACCAGAGTTGGCGCGAGAGCGTCCAGTCGTGCAAGTTCTCCAGCCAGTTTGCGTAGACCCTCTCATACGGCACTTCGGGCACGAAGCGCGGCTCGTGCCGCTCGAAGGATTGATTGACTTCGCGGTGGAGCTAGAGCGGCTGCGCAAGGAGCAGGAGAAGTTGCAGAAGGAAGCGGAGAAACTCGCGGCGCAGTTAGCGAACGAGAATTTCGTGGCGCGTGCGCCGGCCGAGAAAGTGTTGGAGTTGCGGCAACGGCAGGCAGACATCGCGCAACGAACCGGTGCGTTGCAACAGACCATGGAGGCGCTCGCGGAATGAACTGGCTGGACGAAGGCGCGCTATTCAATCAGATCGGCGCATTCTTAAGCGAGGATTTGGGACGCGGCGACATCACGACGCAGGCAACCGTCGCGCGCAACACACGTGCGCGCGGGCGCTTTCTGGCCAAAGAGCCGATGATCGTCGCCGGTCTCGAAGCCGCCGAGGCCGTCTTCTCGACGCTCGACGCGCAGCAACAGTTGGAAGCGTTCGTCTCCGATGGCGACGTGGTGGAAGCGGGCAAGGTCATCGCGCGCACGAGTGGCTTCGCCGATGTGTTGCTCGCGGGCGAACGTGTCGCGCTAAACTTATTGCAACGTCTGTCCGGCATTGCGACCTTGACGCGGCAGTTTGCCCGCGCGATTGAAGGCACGAACGCGGAGATCGTGGACACGCGCAAGACGACGCCGGGTCTGCGCATGTTAGAAAAGTATGCGGTGCAAGCGGGCGGCGCGCGTAATCATCGGTTCGGTCTCGACGATGGCGTGCTGATCAAAGACAATCACATCGCGCTCGCGGGCGGCGTGGGCGCGGCGGTCGAACGTGCTAAGCGCACGGTCGGGCATCTGCACAAGATTGAAGTGGAAGTCTCGACCGAGCGCGACCTGCGCGAAGCGATCACGAGCGGCGCGGACATCTTGTTGCTTGATAATCTCGCGCCCGCAGAGACGCGAGCATTGGTCGAACTGGCGCGCTCACTCTCGGCGCACGTCTTGCTTGAATCATCGGGCGGCATCGTGTTAGAGAACGTGCGCGCGTATGCTGAAGCCGGCGTCGATCTGATCAGCATTGGTGCTTTGACCCATTCGGCTCGCGCCATGGACATCAGTTTTAAGCTGCAACCGGGCGGTTAAGCGTGGAACTTCGGCGCGCGTTGCGGCGTGAAAGGTCTGTAGGCTTTAGGAGGTCTCATTATGCGTGCTTGGCTCAACGGTAAAGCGTTCGCGTTAGCGGCAGTGCTGCTGACGCTCATCACCCTGTCTGTGTCCGACATTTACGCGCAACAGCGCCGCACTTCGCGGCGTGTGACACATCCGGTGCGCCTGCGCCCCGTCGTAGCGCAGCCACAGCCCACGCCTGCGCCGCAGAGCGATGACCCGACGCTCGTCTCGACCGCCGACGAACAGACGCAAACTTCGAAGCGAGCTGCTACCAAGCCGACACCGGCCGTAGAGCAACAGGAGAGTGACCGGCGGATCGAGCGTCTGTCCGCCGACTTCGCGCGGATGACCAAGAAGCTCGATACCATCGAGAAGCAGCGACAGGGCGACTTGCTGCAAGAGCGTCTGACGCGCGCCGAACAACGCGCCGAAGCTTTGCGCGCACAGTTGAGTCAGACGTTGGAGAAGCAGTCTGACCTGCAAGCGCGGGCCGAGCAGATCGATTACAACCTGCGCCCGGAGAGCATCGAACTGCGCGCCGCCACCGTCCCGACCTTGAGCTCAGACAACGTGCGCACGCAGATACGCCAGAATCTTGAGAGCGAGAAGCGGCGCGTGCGCACCCAACTCGACGTGCTTGACGCAACGCGCAGTCACCTCGAAGTATCCATCGTCAACGCCGACGAAGAAGCCGACCGTCTGCGCAAACGGCTACATGAATTGATTGAGAAGGAAACATCCGGCGCGCCTGACACCGAAACGTCAGCGCCGCCGCCAACCTCATCGCCGGACGCACCGCCACCCGCGCGTTAGGCTAACGCCGCGCGGCGGCGGGTCGTGCAGCAATATTTGTGACCGACATGAGCACGCTCTCGCAATTTGAACTCTACCGTCTGCTCGCGGCGGCGCAAGCGCGCGGCGAGCGCGTGGTGGTGGCGACGGTCGCACACACGCGCGGCTCAACCCCGCAGCGACGCGGCGCGAAGATGCTCTTTTTTGCGGGCGGTGAAGTGGCGGGCACGGTCGGCGGCGGTTGTATCGAGGCGGAAGTTTGGGCTGAGGCGCACGCGGCATTGCGCACGGGCGCGTCCGCGCTGCACAAGTTCAGCCTCACCGCCGACGAAGCGAGCGAAGAGGGCATGGTCTGCGGCGGCACGATGGAGATTTTTATAGACGTGTGGGACAGCGCGCAAGGGAGCCGCGATAGAGACGTTCATCCGGCATGATGAACAAAACTCTCTCGACGTTGTTGCGGACGACGGGCATCGGTTTGGTCAGCGGTCTAACCGCCGGCATCACAGCTTGTAATACCATCTATCAAAACGCGGTGGCGGAAACGCAGCAAGTTGAGGCCAGCGCGCGAGCCTCTTATCTCTGCTCGGCCGGCTCGGCCGCGAGCTTCATTGGCATGCTGAGCGTGCCGGCCGGCGCGATCTTCGGCTTCTGTTTGGGCGGCATCTTCCTGCTTGTCAAAACTCGATCACGCCGCTTGCCTTGAGTGCCGTGCCGCTTGATGCCTGACAAAACGGTGATTGCGCGTATAATCCTGCCCAGCGCAGGAGGATAAATTATGCCCGCATCTTTCATCGAAGAGTACAAAGCGAAACACACGCATCCGTTGAACCGGCTGACTCATAGCTTTGGCATTCCCATGATCGTGCTGGCGTTGCCGGTCGTCTTCTTCAGTTGGCGTTGGGCGCTCGCGCTCTTCGTCATCGGTTGGATTTTGCAGTTCGTCGGGCACGCGATTGAGGGTAATCAACCGGCGTTCTTCCGCAATCCCGTCTATCTGCTCGTCGGCCCGTTCTGGCTCGCGCGGCGCGCCCTCGCTGCCATTGGGATTGGTAAAGCCGCGCCGGCCGCACACACCAAGCAGACGCCCTGAACGAATGACGCACGCGGGCGCGCAGATACCTTCAGCACCACAGCTCATCGCCGCCATCGCGCGTGTGCTTGATGCGGGCGCGGTCGCCGCGCTGGCCACCGTGATGGTCGCGCCGCAAGGGGTCGGCGCGAAACTTTTGATCGAGCAGACCGGCGTGCGCACCGGCACGACGGGCGACGCCGCGCTTGATGAAGCGATCACTACGCACGCCGCCACGTTCCTTAACGCACACGCCGAAGCACAGACATTTAATGTGGCAGAGTTTGCGCCCGCGCTGGCCGCACAGTGGCACGAAGCGCGCTTACTGTTCGAGCGCATCGAGCCGGAGCCGCACGTCATTGTCTGCGGCGCGGGGCACGTCGGCGCGGCGCTCGCGCGGCTGGCGCACGCAATCGGCTATCGCGTGACGCTCGTGGATGACCGCGCCGATTTCGTCACCCGCGCACGCTTCCCCACAGAGGAGATCAAGCTTGCCGCGGCGCACGCAGGCTGGGCAAGCGCGTTGCGCGAGGTGTTGGGCACGGGGCGCGGTGTTTACGTCGCGGTCGTGACGCGCGGGCACAACGAGGATGAGGAATGCATGCGCGCGGTGCTGACGGTGCGCCCTGATTACGTTGGCATGATCGGGAGCAAGCGGCGCACGAACATCGTGCTCGCGCATCTGCGCGCGAGCGGCATTACCGATGACATTTTAAATGAGGTGCGTGCGCCTGTTGGTTTAGACATCGGCGCGGTTGCGCCGGAAGAGGTGGCACTCGCGATCCTGGCAGAGATCGTCGCGGCGCGCCGCGGCGGTACGGGTGCGCCGCTCTCGGCATGGCGACGCACGTGAAGGTGAGCTGCCCATGCGCTTACTTGAGATACTTCTGCGGCAGCGGCGTCTGCGCATCCTCCGCTTGCCAGAAGACCGTGACGACCCACCAACGCTTGCCGTCATTCATAAGTTGAATACTATTGATGCCGCGCAGGAACGGCTGCGCGTCCGCCACATCGTGGCGCGCTTCGTAGGTGCTGAAGACGTGAGCGATCTGGCCGAACTGTTCGACGCGATTAGCGACGCCGCGCTCGTAGAAGCCTTGCGTCGCAAAGTTCTTCGACGCGCGCTCGATATAGCCGTCCACATCCAGCACGCGCGCGGTCGTCTCGCCTTCCGGGTGATGCGCGGTCGGAATCAGCCGCGCGCCCGGTAGGAAGAGCGAGCGCATGCGCTCCCAGTCGCGCGGTTTGCCGGCGGGGCCGGAGATCACGTCGTAGAGCGCGGCGAGGATCGCGTCAATCGAGGTTACGTCCTTTGGCGCGGCCGCGGCCGGCGCGTTCGGTTGTTGGCTCATAGGTGTGACTGCATGGGGCGGCGGCATCGCCGGTGCTTGCTGCGCGGCGGCATGACCGCAGTTGAATAACAAGATGCTACTCAGCACAATGATGCTTGTGCTCGTTCGTGTTGCTGACATCAATACTCCTGCCTCGGACAGTCTGCGCAAAACAGCAGCAGAATTAAAGCACGGGTGCGTGGTGTGCCGCAAAACTTTATCATCCATTCGTGACGTTTCGTGTGTATCATCTCTCGCTTCCATTTGACGTATGGCCATAGAGATTGAACCGACAGCACAAATGCCAGTCACGGCCGCGCGCAACCCGACGGGGCGGGGCGAGATGTTTCGCGCGCTCGGGCATCGCAACTTTCGTCTCTTCTGGGTGGGTGCGTTTCTCTCGAACGTTGGCACGTGGATGCAGTTGGTCGCGCAGGCATGGCTCGTCTATCAGTTGACTGACTCGCCGTTCTGGCTCGGCTTCGACGCCTTCCTGGCAACCGCGCCCGGTCTCGTCCTGACGCTCCTCGGCGGCGTCTTCGCCGACATCATTGATCGCAAACGCCTGCTCATCTACACGCAGATCGGCGCAGGCGTAACCGCGCTTGTGCTGGCGACTTTGCAAGCGACCCACGTGCTGCATTGGTGGATGATTTTGTGCGCGTCATTCCTGACGGGCTGTTGCATGTCGCTGGCCGCGCCGTCGTATCAAGCGATCACGATTGATCTGGTCGGACGCGAAGATTTGCCGAACGCCATCGCGCTCAACTCGACGCAGTTCCAACTCTCGCGCGTCATCGGCCCCGTGCTGGCGGGGCCGGCCCTGCGTTATTTCGGCGCGGCCGGTTGCTTCTACGCGAACGGCTTCTCATTCGCCGCCGTCGTCGTCGCACTGGCCATGGTGCAGCTACCGGCCGCCGCCAAGAGCGGCAAGGCGGAATCCTTCTGGCGCGATCTGATCGCAGGCGTGCGCTACGTGCGCCAACGGCCGCGCATCTTCATGCTACTCTTGATCTCTGCGTGTGTGAGCCTGTTCGGTGCGCCCTACTTTTCGCTCCTGCCGGTCTTCGCGCGCGACGTGTTAAAGCTTGGTGAGGTAGGCTTATCAATTCTCGGCGGCATGGCCGGCGCGGGCGCATTCTGCGGCGCATTGATGATCACCTTCCTCGGCAACTTCCGGCACAAGGGCTGGTTCGTCCTTGGCGGCGCGTGGCTGTTCGCGCTCTGTCTGATCGGCTTCGCGTTGTCGGCGTCGCTACCGCTCACGCTCGCGTTCCTGTTCGCGATGGGCTTCGCTATCGTCTGCTCGGTCGCGGTGACGAACACGCTCTTGCAGCAACTCGTGACGGACGAGATGCGCGGGCGCGTGATGAGCATGTTTATTCTCTCGTTCATCGGCGCGATGCCCATCGGCAGTTTCTGCGCCGGCATCGGCGCGCAACACCTCGCCTTCGGTCGTCTGTTGGGTGCGCAGACCACGCTCGCCATCGGTGGCATCAGCATCGCCGTCATCGTCACCATCATTGGCTGGCGCAGCCCGCGCCTGCGTGCGCTACACTAAATCGAAACTTATGAGATTGGGACACAACCTGAAAATTGATCCACGAACTCACACGAAACAAACCCGATCTGCGTTTCGTGTGGTTTGCTTCGTGTTTGTTCGTGTGAGTTCGTGGATAATTCTTCTGCACAGCCATCGTCCTCTCGCTATGTCAACAGAACCTAATAGTTGTCGGTCGTTTGGGCGGAGCGGCTGAATAGTATTCAACCTTGCGCAGACATATCTGCATCTGACCGATGTCGCCGGTTTTTTCTGCAAGAAAGCTGCCTGCCCACGTTCTACTAACACGAGGCGCACCGGAAGCGCCCTTATCACTATGCCGAGAATGTTTGAGGAAAAGATGATGCACACCAGACGTTTTGCCGTCACCTTCTGTTTGAGTCTGTTCGCTCTGCTCGCCCTGAGTCTGACCGCCCATGCGCAGGGCGTGATCGTGCCGGGCATTTGCGACGACTGCCCGCGCCCGCCACGGCCTGTGCAGTTGCCGCGCTCGCTGCCGATCCGTTCGATCAAACTCGACACGAAGATCGAGGGGCAGGTGGCGACCACGCACGTCGAGCAAGTCTTTCGTAACGACACCGACGCGACGCTCGAAGGCACGTACTTCTTCCCGATCCCGGAGGCCGCGTCGGTCTCGGAGTTCGCCATCTGGGACGGCAATCGCCGGCTCGTCGGCGAAGTCCGTTCGCGCGAAGAGGCGCGGCGCATCTATGACGAGATCGTGCGGCGGCAGCGCGATCCGGGCTTGCTTGAGTACGCCGGCAAAAATCTTTTTCAAGCGCGCATCTTTCCCATCGCGCCGCATTCTGACAAAAAGTTGGAGTTGACCTACACGCAAGTGTTGCGCGCGGAATCGGGCACGGTCGCGTATCGTTACCCGCTTGGCACGGGGCACAACCTGACGGAGATCGGCACGGTCGCGGGGCGCGTAGAGATCGATGGCACAGACTCGCTGCGCAATATCTATTCGCCGAGTCATGCGATTGACGTAAAGCGCACGCGCGAGGGCACACGCGCCAACATCTCATTTGAAACGACGGGCGGGCGCGAGCCGCAAGACTTTCAACTCTTCTACACGCTCTCCAAAGCAGACTTCGGGCTGTCGCTCTTGACGCACCGCGAACCGGGCAAGGACGGCTATTTCCTGTTGATGATCTCGCCGAAGGATCAGTTCGCGGAGAACGAATATGCCGCCAAGGACATCGTGTTCGTGCTGGATACTTCAGGCTCAATGGCTGAGGAAGGAAAGATGGAGAAAGCGCGGGCGGCGTTGCTGTTCGGCGTGAAGACGTTGCGCCCCGATGATCGTTTCAACGTCATCTCGTTCGCGGGCGAAGAGCATCTGATGGCGAACGGGCTGACGGCGGCCGACGAGCGCGGGCGTGCGCGTGGCGCGGAGTTCGTGCAAGCGCTCAGACCGAACGGCGGCACGAACATCAACGACGCCCTGCGTGCTGCGCTCAAGCAGTTCGATACGAGCGACCGGCCCAAATTGCTCGTGTTCATGACAGACGGGCTGCCGACCGTAGGCGAGACGAACCCGGCGCGCATCATTGAGAACGCACACGCCGACCGGCCGCGCGGCGTGCGTCTGTTCACCTTCGGCGTCGGCTATGACGTGAACACGACGTTGTTGGACAAACTCGCGAGCGAAAACGGCGGTGTGGCCGATTACGTCGAGCCGAAGGAAGACATAGAGATCAAAGTGTCGAGCTTCTTCGCGAAAGTTAATTTTCCGGTGCTGACCAATATCGAGCTTGATCTGGGCGGCGTCGAAACCGATCTCGTCTATCCGCGCGAGCTGCCCGATCTATTCCGCGGCGCGCAAGTCACTATGCTCGGGCGTTATCGCAACCCTAGCGACATGCGCAACGTGCATCTGAAGTTGATCGGCAAGGCGAGTGCGGGCATGCAGAGTTTCGCGTATGAGAATTTGAACTTTCCGCTCAGCACAGACGATAACGATTTTCTGCCGCGCCTGTGGGCCACGCGCCGCGTCGGTTGGTTGATGGAGCAGATTCGCTCGAACGGCGAGCAGAAAGAGATCGTGGACGAGATCACCGATCTCGGCACGCGCTACGGCATCGTCACGCCGTACACCTCTTATCTCGCGCTTGAACAGGACGGAGCGACGCGCGGCATGGAATTGGAGGTAATGCGTAGGAGGTCCTTGCCGAGCAAGAGCGCGCCCGTGTCGAATCAGCGCGGGGTGCGCGATCTGCCGAAGTCGGGGCGAAGTGCGCAAGGCGGCGTGGGCGCGGGTACGAGCGTGTATGCGTCGCCGCCGCCAATGAGCGCAACGCAGCCGACGGCCACGACCGGCGCGGGTGCGGTCAAAGAGAGCAAGAAGGCGCGGGCCAAACAGGAGGCGTTGCGCGCGGACGATGAGGACGAGGTCGTCCGCGTTGACACCGTGCGCAAGGTCGGCGACAAGACATTCTACTTGCGCGAGGGCGTGTGGACGGACGCGGAGCTTGAGCCGGACGCGCGTTTGCCGGAGAGGACGCTTGATTTCGGCACGGACGCATACTTCGATGCCATCAAGCGCGAGCCGAAGTTGGCCGCCTTCTTCGCGCTCGGAGAGCGGGTCGTGGTCGTTTACAAAGGGCGCGTCTATCGCGTCAACGCGCCGACGAAGTGAAGAGGCAAAATTGTAGGGGCAGGGACAAGTCCTCTGCCCCTTATGCGACCAAGGCAGAAGCCCGCACGGAGTAAGGGCTGAACGGCTGCACGCCCTTACTGCGTGCGGGCTTCTGCAAAAACAGTTGCCCTCAAACCACTCTAACGGGCAGGGACAAGCCCTGCCCCTACATGTGTCGCTGCGCGCCTTGTCTCACAGGTGCGAGTTCGTGTAAAAACAGTCGCTGCCTCACCACATGCAAGCAAGTTGCGGGCAAGGGGATTAGCACATCGTTGGGTGGAGAATGGCACGGCATGATGAAGGCGCAAATTAGTTGGCAGCGCGGTGTGGGTATGAGCGCGGGCTTGTTGCTCGCGCTCATCTGTCTGTCCGGCAGCGCCCACGCGCAGCAGGGTTGGGTGACGACGCGGCTCGGTGCGGGCGGGCAGGATTTGAACGCCGTCTTTTTTCTCGACAACAAGCGCGGTTGGGTGGCGGGCGATGGCGGACAGGTCTGGCGCACGGAGGATGGCGGGCGCAGTTGGACGCAGCAACAGATCGGCATCAACGAGAGCATCAACGATCTCTACTTGCGCGACAAAGAGAACGGTTACTTGTTAGCGGGTGATCGCATCTTCAGCACGGCCGACGGCGGCGCATCATGGCACGAGACGCGCCGCTTTCCCGCGACGGAATTCGATGGCGCGCAGGCAGAGCTATACAGCGTCCGCTTCGCCAGTAAGAAGAAGGGTTGGATCGTCGGCAGCCTCTCGCGCCGCGATGTGGTGGTGGATAGTCTCGTATTGTTCACGGTGGACGGCGGCGCGACGTGGCAGCGACAAACCGTGCCGACGCGCGACGAATTGATCCACCTCGATTTCGTCGGCGACAAACGCGGCTGGATCGCCGGCGACAAGGGCACGATCCTGCGCACCACGGACGGCGGCGCGAGTTGGACACGCCTGCGCGTGGACACGAATGTGACGCTCTATCACGTGGACTTTCTCGACGAAGAGCGCGGCTGGGCCGTGGGCGCGCGGGGCACGATGTTGCGCACGATTGACGGTGGCGACACGTGGCTCACGGTCGCTGTGCCGATCACGCGCGCGACGCTCTTGAGCGTCAGCTTTGTGAATGAGGATGAAGGCTGGATTGTCGGGCGCGGCGGCGTCATCCTGCGCGCGAGCGATGGCGGGCGCACGTGGGTGCAGCAAGAGAGCGGCACGAAACAGAATCTCTATGCGCTGATGATGAACAAGAAGCGCGGCGTCGCGGTCGGCGGCGATGGGCTGGTGTTGCAGTATGAAAGATGAGGGGTGGCGTGATGGATGATGCGCTCGCAGATTTCCGGCAGACGATTGCGACGGCGACGGCGCGCTTGCAAGCGATCAGTGAGGAGGAAGCGCGGCGTCCGCGCGGTGAGGGCAAATGGTCGGCGCAACAGATCATCGGCCACCTGATCGATTCGGCGGCGAACAATCATCAACGCTTCGTGTTGGCGCAATTGAAAGACGATCTCGCCTTTCCCGGATATCAACAAGAAGAGTGGGTGCATGTGCAGCATTACGACACCGCCGCGTGGCCGGTGTTGGTGCAGCTCTGGCAGAGCTACAACCTGCACCTATTGCATATCATGACGCACGTGCCCGCCGCTAAATTGCAGATGCCCTGCACGCAACATACTTTAGACCGCATCGCGTGGCAGACCGTGCGCGCGAGCGAGCCGGTCACGCTCGAATACTTGATGCGCGACTACATCGGGCACATACAGAATCACCTGCGGCAAATCTTCGGCGAGACCTGAGCACGGCCGACCTACTGGGAGCGGGGGCATCCTGCCCGCCAAAGCGTGCGGCGCTAGCACGCTTAATGAATAGCCGCCCCGTCGCTCAAGCTTGAGGGACGGGGCGGCCTTTTGTTCGCGCTTTGCGCGCTCATGGCGGGCAGGATGCCCGCGCTCCCTGCGTGATGGCCCGCGCCTATTTCTGCGCTTGCAACATGCGCAGTAGTTCGTCGCGGAAATAGTTTGCGGGGATCGTGCCCTGTTGCATGAAGAGCAGGTGAAACTGTTTGGCCGCGAAGCGGTCGCCGAGCTGTCGTTGCGCGTCGGCGCGCAGGGCGAAGATTTGCTCTTTGCCGAGCCGATAGGTGATCGCCTGCGTGGGCCATTTTGAATAACGGAAGATGGCGGCCTCCGCGCCTTTGCAACTAGCGCGCTTGGCGTCGGTCATGCCGCCTTCATCGCGGCACGAGCCGGGCTGGAAGTTCACGACCTGAGAGAACAGATCGACGGCATCGGCGAAGGACATCCGGCCCGTATGTATGCCGGTGTCAATGCGCACGCGCAGATCGCGATAGAGCTTGCCCTGCAATTGATAGAGCCGCTGTTCAGGCGTGTAGTAACCGTTGGGCGCACCCGGTTGCGGCTCGGCCATCAACGCTTCAGAGTAGAGCGCCCAGCCTTCGGCCGCCATCGAGTCTTCCCACATCGAGCTTGAGCCTTCGACCTCGCCGGGCGTCAGCCAACGCACGCCCGCGATCTGATCGCGGTACTGCGTCATCATCTTGTAATGCCAGTCGTGGCCGGGAAAACCTTCGTGCGCCGAGAGGTCGGCGAGCGCGGCGCGATTGTTCTCTTTGAGCGCGGCCGGATCGTTCGTGCCGGAGGTGGTGACGTAGAAGCGGCCGACGCCGCTATTTTTGAACGGCGGCGCAGGATAATAGGCCGCACCGTCAATCGAAGCGCGCAAGGGTGGTGGCGTCTCGACCACGTCGAGCTTGTAATCGGCGGGCACGTCGAAGAGTCCGGTCTTACGCGCGTAGTCCACGAGTCGCGTGCCCTCTTCTTTGTACCAACTCACTTCTTCCGCGTCAGACTTTGGATAATCTTTGCCTAGCTCGTCGAAGACCGCGCGCACGGTCTCTTCGGCGCTCGGCGCGGAGATTTTACGTTGCGCCGCGATCTCGCCGGCCAGCTTGATCATCTCGGCTTGCGTGCCTTGCACGACGGGCCACGCCTCTTCGTACAACTGCGCCGCTGTCTTGTCCATGCGCAGATTGTTCTTCAACGCCCAGTTGTACTCCTCTTCGCCGAACGCATAATGATCGGCGCGGAACTCAGGCTTAACAGTGTCAATGTAGTTTGCCGCGTTCGAGCTGGGCGCATCAGAATTGAAGAAAGTATTTCTAATATAGTCATGCAGTCCGCGATAAGCGGCCGCTGCGCCTTTCGAGGCGTCGCCGAGTTGCTTGAGCAGGTCATCGTGTTGCGCGCCCGGCGCGAGGTCTTTGGCGGCGAGCGCGGGTAGGTCTTGATCGAAATACTTGGCGTCGGCTTCAGTCGAGTTCAGCCCGTCGCGTTGGAGCATGCGCCAATCGGGCGTGTTGCCGGACTTCACGCCGGCGGCGAGTTGCTCCTGCGCGGTTTGCAGATAGCGCGGGGTCGCTTGCAGGCGTTTGACGACGAGCGCCCATTCGTCGGGCGTGCCGTAGGTCTGCGCGCCGGTCTGCGTCATGCCTTGAATGTAAAAATCGAGCGCGCGAAACGGCTCGTTCGTGTAGGTGTCGAGGGCGCGCTCCTGATATTTTCTGACTTGATGTTGATGGAGCAGAAACTTGATCTGCGCGAGCGCGACTTCGCGGTTGATGCGCGCGGCGGGCGAGAGCGTGTCGGGCGCGATGCCTTCAAAAGTCTTCTGTGCATCGCCCAGCCAACGGTCTTCCGCTTCGAGCGCGGCGGCCGAATGGTCGCGCAACGTGCCATCCACTTCGCGCAGCGCCGGGTCGAGGCCCGCGCCGCCGAGATAGGTGTTGACCGTCGGGTTGCGCCGCAAGAATTCGCGCACGTAGGCGTCGTGCGCTGTCTTAAAAGCTTGATCGTTCGACGCGGCGGGCGCGCTCGGCTGCTGCGGGGCCTGCTGTACGCAAGAGACCACGAATAGGAGTGTCATCAACAGCGCAAATAATTTTTTCATTCGTCGCAACCTTTCATCGTAGGTAGGAGTGGGCGCGCATCAGTACAACCGCGCAACATGTATCATCGACTGCCCTATAACTTTTCACCGCTGGTGCAGAGCAACCCGGCCGATGCCAAGCTCATCTGAGAGAGCGAGCATAGCAGTCCACGAGAGCCGCGAGGGGGCGGCTTGAAGTTGGGCAGTTCTCCTGTGGTTTCCGCCCGGTGTGTGAGCGCACATCGGGCGGTTTTTTTTAACAGTAGGCAGATGGCAGTAGGCAGTTAATCACTGCTTGCTTTCACTGCCTACTGTTTTACTCCCGTGAATTTGACGGGCGGGGCGATGGGCAGGTTGACCTTGACCGTGCCGTTCATCTCTGCGCCCGCGATGCGCCCGTCTATCTCCGCCGTCATGCGCGTGCCTTTGAGGTCAACGGCGGCGTGCGCGCTGAACTCCTGCCCGTGTACCTGTATGTTGCCCACCTCGGCTGAGCCGCGCTCGTGCCGCATCGTGCCCTTGAGCACATCGCCCGCGCGCTCGACGAGAAAGGTCACCGACTGCATGCCGAATGGCGTGCTGAGTTGTAGCTCCCACGTGCCGGCGATGTCCGCGGCTGACTCGTTATTGTCTGCCGCCGTCGCGCTTGTCTGATCCGTCATTATGCTCTCCCTCGTTCGTGTCTATGTAGCGTGCTGCTCTCTGCGCTGGCCCATGCTGTCGTAAATCTCAACCGCACGCGCATACTCACCCACCTGCGCGGAGACCGCTGTCGCGTCGCCGACGATGACAATCACGGCCGCGTCGGGCGTGACGTAGGCGCGGGCCGCGCGCTGCACGTCCGCGCGCGTGACGGTCTGTATGTGATCGCGATAAGTCAACAGATAATCGGCGGGCAGATCGAACATCTTGATCTGAAGTAGCTGATCGATCAAGCCGTCGAGCGTCTCCAAGCGGATCGGGAAGATGCCGGTGAGATAAGACTGCGCATCCTGTAATTCCTGCTCCGCGACCTGCTCGTCACGTATGCGCGCGTACTCGTAGAAGAATTCTTTGAGCGACGCGCCGGTGACGGGCGTGCGCACTTCCGCCGTGGCGCGGAACGAGCCGGCCTCGCGGCGCGCATCGAGACTCGTATACGCGCCGTAGGTGTAGCCTTTCTCTTCGCGCAGATTCATGAACAGACGCGAAGAGGCGTTCGCGCCCAGCACCGTGTGCATCAGGAGCAGCGGAAAATAGTCCGGGTGCGTGCGCGTGATCGCAGGGTTGGCGATGATGATGTTCGCTTGCGCCGAGCCGGGGCGATCCACGAGATAGAGCTTGCGCTCAACCTGCGTGGGCGGGGCGGGGAATTGCGGCGGCGCGATTGTGCCCGCCGGCCACGCGCCGAAGAGTCGTTCGATGTGCGCGAGCATGCGCGTGCGCTCGAAGTCGCCGCCGACGACGAGGACGGCGTTGTTGGGCAGGAACGTCGCGCGATGAAACTCGACGAGGCGCGTGCGCGTGAGCGCGCCGATGGATTCGGGCGTGGGCGCGACGACGGCGTAAGGATGCGCGCCGTAGAGGACGCGCGCCATGCGCTCGTTTGCCAGAAACGATGGCTGCCCGCGTTGCGCGATCATGTTTTGCAGCGCGTTCTGCTTCGTCAACTCAAGCTCGTCTTCCGGGAACGACGGGCGCAAAACGATGTCTGCGAGCAGGTCAAGCGTCTGTTCGGCGAATTGCGTCAAGGCGGACGCGGCGACGGTCGTATAGTCGGAGCTTGCGCCGGCAGAGAGGGTCGCGCCGATGCGCGCCACTTCGTCGGCGAGTTGCCGGCTGGTGCGCGTCGTCGTGCCCTCGTTGAGCATGGCCGTCATGATGTCGGAGAGACCGGGCAACTCCACCGGATCGTGCGCGTCGCCGGTGGGGAAGGCGAGGCGGAAGCTGACGAGCGGCAAGCGCCGTTGCTCAAGCAAGACGACGCGCAGGCCGTTGGCCAGCGTCAACTCTTCGCCCACGGGTAAGTTCAACGGGCGCGGCGCAAGCGGTGCAGGCGGTTGGCGACGAAATTCTTCGACAGTGGTCATAAAAGATTGTCCGTGGTCAGTTGTGCGCGGTCAGTTGTTCTCTGTGTCATTGGTTGTCGGTCGCAGCTTTAGCGTGCAACACACGCCGGCAGCACAACGGACAACTGACGACGGACAACGGACAGTTTCTCACTTCGGCGCGTCGGCCGGATGTACGGGCCGCGCTGGTTGTGGCTCCGCGTCGGCAAGTGGGGTGTCAAGCGGCTCCGTGGGGGGCGGGGGCTGCGTGTGTGGGCGCGGCGGCACTTGCGGCGGCGGTGCGCCCGGCTGTTCCGTTGCGACCGTGGGGATCGGCTCGGCCGCCGGCGCGCCTTCGGGCGTGGGCACGACCTCGATCAGGGTGAAATCGTCCGTGTGTAGATAACGCGCGGCGGCCGCTTTGATGTCGGCGGCCGTGATCGTGAGATAGTGCTCAAGCTCCGTGTTGAAGAGTTGCGGCTCGTCGTCGTAAAGCGCGTACTCGGCGATACGTTGCGCGCAATACATGGTTGACTGCCGCCCGCGCACCGCATCGTTCAAGAGATTGTTTTGCAACTTCTCCATCTCTTCCGCGCTCGGCCCGTCAGTGGCCAATGCTGCGATCTCGCGTTGAATAGCCAGCCGGATTTCTTCGGTCGTGCGGCCCGGCTTCGGAATAGCGAACAAGTAGAGCGAAGAAGGCCCGCGCCGCTCGCCGATGCCGCCCTGCACGGCGACAACCGACTCGTCGCCCTTTACGAGTTGTTGATAGAGACGAGAGCTTTCGCCTTCGAGCAATAGATCGGCGGCGAGCGCGAGCGGGTAAAAATCGGCCGTGCGCCGCGCGGGTATTTTCCAACCGAGCATGAGCGCGGGCAATTGCGCGAACCGATCCGGATAAGACTCGAAGGGCGCGGCGATGCCCGCCGGCTCACTCACATCAACGAGCGGCGGCGCGGGCTGGCGCGGGATGGTGGCGAAATACTGTTCGACGTGCGCGCGTGCTTCCGCCGGATCGAAATCGCCGACGATAACCAGCACCGCGTTGTTCGGCGCGTAGTAGATGCGGAAGAACTCTTGCACGTCTTCGACAGAAGCGGCGTCGAGGTCTTCCATCGAGCCGATAGTCGAGTGCGCGTTCGCCGGATTCTGAAAGATCATCTCGTTCAAGCGCAGGAACGCGCTTGAGTATGGCCGGTTGTCGTAGTTCAGCCGCTTTTCTTCCTGCACGGCGTTGCGCTGATTGTCGAGATTCTCCTGCGTGACTTTGAGCGAGCGCATGCGGTCGCTCTCCAGCCACAGGGCGAGCGGGAGTTGGTTCGCGGGCAGTGTCTCGAAATAGTTGGTGCGCTCGGTCGAGGTCGTGCCGTTCATCGTGCCACCCGCGTTGAAGATGTACTGGAAGTGCGCGGCCTTCGGCACATTCTCCGAGCCTTGAAACATCATGTGCTCGAACAGGTGCGCGAAGCCGGTGCGCCCCGTGCGCTCGTTGCGCGAGCCGACATCGTAATAGACCGCGACCGAAACGACCGGCACGCTATGCTCTTCGCTCAAGACGACGCGCAAACCATTCGCCAGCGTGAATTGCTCAATGGAAACGTGCGGTAATGTGAGAGTAGCTGACAAGTCCTGACCTCAGTTTCGTTAGTAAGAGAAATTGTAAACAATCGAAGCGTATTGTGAGACCGGATGCCCGTCTTTCATGGCCGGCTTAAATTTGATTTTGCGTGCCGCTTTTATCGCTTGCTCGGTTAAGCCATCCGGGAGGCTTTTGATGACGACTATGTTAGTGACCTTGCCGGACGAAGCCAGTACCACCCGCAAAATAACCTCACCCTTAGTGCCATGTTTGCGTGCTTTATCCGTAACCTTAGGCTCCGCTGCCTTAGAGGTGAATTCCGCGCGCTGCTCGACTTCCGTTACCTTATAGGCTTTATCTAGTGGTGGCTCGTGCGCGCTATTGGAGTTGGTTTGCGCAAATACGGCGGCACTGCACACGCAAGTCAACGCCATGCTTAACGCCAAATATAGGAAGACCTTCAAACTATCACCCCCGACTTTGAATGTGCTGCGCTCAGCCCGCAATTAGACCTATGCTGGCGGCGTATTGATCATGCCGCGCAGTTCGGCGCGCAGGCGTTCGATCTCGGTGAGCTTTTGCTGCACGCGGTCGAAGAGCGGCCCTTGCGATTTGATGCCCTCGCCAATGAGGAACGCGGCCGCTTCGGCGCGGCTGCGAAAGACGCCGGCCTGCACGAGTTGTTCCAGCTTGTCCTGCGCCTCGTGCGAAAGTTTGACGGCGACGACGTAATCGTCCTTCGCGGCGATGGCGCGCTCGATGGTGCGGCTGATGTCGCGCCCGATAGACGAGAGCGATTCGGGGATGCGCGAGGCGATGTCGCGCACGGACGAAGACATGCGCTCGCGCTCAGTGCCGCCCGCCGGCTCGTCTTCAGGCAACATCAGATCGTCAACCGGCTCGGCCTGGTGGATGGGATCGTATGGATCGTTCGGGGTGCTCATGCGTTTTCAGTCTCCTTACAAAGATACCGTCGCCTTCGTGCCCGGCCCGTTACATCTGGCGCGGCGCGACTGCAAACTTAAAACGTGGGGGAAGCAATTTCGCTGTCCGACATTGTAAGGATGCGCCGAAACGAGCGCAAGCCGGTGCGCTCGTTCGCAATGCGGGCGAAAATTCACGCGGGGCTTGCCTGCGCGCGTAGCAACCTTGCTGCCCTGCCGCTCATCAAGTAACATACAAAAACCTGCCTGGGGGCGGTCATGCAGACCGGGCACGCAACGCGCGTGTTGACCAGTGTCATTCGTCAAACAGGCTCTCGTAACTAAAGAGGTTTGCCCGTGCTAAAAAACAGATCGCAGGTCGCGCTCGCCGCGCTGCTCCTTTTGACGCTCGCCGTGCCCGCCTTCGTGCTGGCGCAACAAGGGCCGGGTCGCCGGCGCGATAACTCCGCGACCACGCCCACGCAGCCTGCACCGTCCGGCCCTTCGTCGGGCCGCACCGGTCGCCGCGTGCCGGCTGATGCCACGTCCGCGCTCGAACAGGATTTCGCCGAAGCTCTGGGTGTCGTCGAAGAGAATTACGTAGACGGCAGCAAGCTCGATTACAACAACACCTTCAAGTCGTCCATCATCGGCATGCTGCGCACGCTCGATCCGCACTCGAACTATTACGACGCGAAAGAGTTCGAGGAGATGCGCACCGACTGGCGCTCCGAGTATTACGGCATCGGCGCGACCATCGGCGACCGCTCGGTCGGCGACCAGACCGACACGTACATTCTCGCCACTTTCGAGCATGCGCCGGCCGCGAAGGCGGGCTTGCGTTTCGGCGATAAGCTGATCGCCGTGAACGAAGAGTTGGTGCATGGTAAATCGTCGAGCGAGGTGCGCGACAAACTGCGCGGCCCGCGCGGCTCAAGTGTCAAGGTCACGATTGAGCGCGCCGCCGACCGCTCGCGCCAGACGGTCGAGATCACGCGCGACGCCGTGCCGCAACCGTCCGTGCCCGATGCTTACATGCTGAAGAACGGCGTCGGCTACATAGACATGACGCGCGGCTTCAACTACACGACCGCCGACGAGTTCAAAGACGCGGTCGAGCGTCTGCACCAACAGGGTATGACCTCACTCGTGCTCGACCTGCGCAACAACCCCGGCGGCTTGCTCGATCAGGCCGTTCGCGTCGCCAGCCACTTCCTGCAAAATGGGCAGGTCGTCCTGTCGCAGCGCGGGCGCATCGCCGGCAGCGCGCACACTTATCGTTCGGACAACGCCAACCCGGACAACGTGCCACTCGTCGTGCTCGTCAATCGCGGCACGGCTTCGGCCTCCGAGATCGTCGCGGGCGCATTGCAGGATCACGACCGCGCGCTCGTCATCGGCGAGACCAGCTTCGGCAAAGGTCTCGTGCAATCAATTATCCCGCTGGAGTACGGCACGGCGTTGACGCTCACGTCGTCGAAATACTACACGCCTTCGGGCCGGCTCGTGCAGCGCGACTACACGAACGAAGGTCTCTACGATTACTACACGCATGGCGGCGGCGTCGGGCAGGATGAGGACGCGGCCACGCCCGCGGCCAAGCCGAGCGGGGCGGAGAGCAAGACCGACACGGGGCGTAGCGTCTATGGCGGCGGCGGCATCACGCCCGACGAGGCGGTCAAGCCGCGCCTGATCGCGCCGACGCAGCAGCGCGTCATCAACCCCGTCTTTATGTTCGCGCGCGAGTTGGTCAACGGCCGCATCAACGGCTTCGAGTCGTACAAGGTGGCGCACGCCATCGAGTTCGACCACAACATCAAGGCGGACGAGTATCCGGTGACAGACAACCTGTTCAAAGCCTTCAAGCAGTTCGTGGCCAGCGAGCCGGCCTACAAACTGACCGAGAAGCAACTTGATGCCAGCCGCGATTTCGTCACGCGCCAACTGCGCTACGACATCTCGACGGCCGCTTACGGCTCGGTCGCCGCCACGCAAGTCTTGGCCGCAGACGATCCGCAGGTCACCAAGGCCATAGACAACCTGCCGCGCGCACGCGAACTCGCCGCCGCCGCCCTGCGCGGCCGCAACCCGGTGCAAAAGTCGTTTGAATAAGAGCCGGTAGGTTTTGCTGAACTTAGCGCGCCTAATAAAACGCACCACCAAGACACGAAGGGCACAAAGGTGAAGCTAATCGCCTTTGTGCCCTTCGTGTCTTGGTGGTCAGACTACGTTTGGCTCTATTCGTGCGGAGCGGCCAGCTTGATGATGGAGAAGGTCGCACCGGCCGGGTCGTTGATGACGGCGAAACGGCCGACGTTCGGAATGTCCATCGGCCGGACGCAGACCTTGCCGCCTAAAGCTTCGACGCGCGCGGCCAATCCGTCCACGTCGTCCACGGCGACATAGGCCATCCAGTGGGGCGGCATCCCGCCACTCATCTCCGGCGTCGTCTGATACATGCCGCCAATGCGCCGGCCGTTCGCTTCAATCTCTGTATAAGCCATGCCGGCGGTTTTGGACTCGTGCAGTGTCCAGCCGAGCAGGTCATTGTAAAACTTCTGGGCGGCGGCGAGATCGTTCGTGGCCAGTTCGTTCCAACAGAAAGTGCCGTTGGCGGGCATCGTTTGCTCTGACATTGCTTTGTCTCCTCTCAGACAGACGTGTGCTGTGGTTGGAAAACTGCTGCGAGGTGTTAAATGACGAAAGCGATATAGAAAAGGTGAGTTCCGCGCTTAATCGAAACTCACCTTTCAACCCACCCTTGCTCGTTCGTTGACGCAGGCGACGAGTTGCCCTCGCCCGCCGCGCTCCGGTTATCAGTGAGCGGCCAGCCATTCACTGAAAATCTGCGCCTCTTCCGTCTTGCCGCTCCAACGCGCGCGGTTCTTGCCGGTCAACGCCAACACCATCGCTTGATGCTGACCCGCGCGGTCGCCGAGCCGCTCGAAGTAGTTGTAGAGCCGGTCGAGTTTCTGCACTGACTCGCGCGCCGCTGCGACCGAGCGGAACGAAAGCACGCTGCGGAAGAAGCGCGTATAGACATTCTGCTCGCGCCCCGTCGTCGTGTAGAGATCGAAGTAGCCGTCCAAATGCCCGGCCGCCTGTAAGACCTGCGCGACGTAAGAGGGCCGCGCGCCGACCTGCCGCACGATGGCGGCGATGTCGGTCGTGCCCGCTTGATAGAGCGCGAGGATGCGCTCCTTCTTCGTGTGCTGTTCCGCTTCCGGTTCGTGCGTCGGCGCGTCGTGCGCGCCCGCTTCGTCATGCTCGACGACCGCAAACTGCGGCTCGTCGTTCGCATACTCAAGCTCGAACGTGAGCGGCCTATCCTGTATCAACTCTTCAGTCGTCATCTCTCTTACCTCATAACTTCCCGAAGCGACGCTGGCGACGCGGTTGTGCTTTATCCTTGCCGCGCCGCCGCGCGCTTCGCCTTAGCTGTTTCTTGATCGAGCCGCACTAGCTCGCGCGCCGCATCGGCTGTTGCTGATTGCCGAACGCCTCCTGCGGCCGCGCCTTCAAGTGATCGATCAGGCTCGACGCGGCCTTCTTCGACAACTCTTCAGTGCTGCAACGCATAACCTGCTGGCACTCCGCGTCCGCGTCCACGCCCGCCTCGCGCGCCAACGCGCGGATCATGCCGAGTTGCTTCGGCGTGACGAGATCGCTCATGGACTTCGAGAGCGGGTCGCGCGGGAACTCGCCCGGCTGCGGCCCTGCGCCGTCGCGCTCGATCACTTCGGACTCGCGCTGGTACAGCTCACGCGCGATGCCAAACTTGATCGCGGCGCGCTTGAGCGCATCATGCTCGGCCTTCTTGATGCCGGTCTCGTTGTCGGCCGTGCCCGTGCCCACGCCTTCGCGCGTCACGCCGTCAATCGTGATCGCGGCGGTGACGGCGACCATGTCGTTGACCTGCACGATGCTGCGAACGGCATGCGACCAAGCCGGCGCGATACGGTCGAGCATGTCGGCGACCGTGTGCCACTCGACGTACTCGACGTTGTGGACTTGGCCGTTGCGGTCGCGCCAACCTTCGCGCGTCTTGATCAGCTTCGGGTCAATCGGCTGACGCAACGTGCGCAGCGTGTTGGTGAAGGCGAGCGGCACGACCGGCGCGCTCTGCTGTTGCATGGCCGCGTGCTCTTCGGCGGTGACGAAATCAAAATCCTGCTCCGGCTCGACCGGCGCGGTTGCTTGTTGTCTGTTCATCTCTGTCTGCTCCTCTGCGTTGTTGTGTTCCGCAAGCGGGGCGAAAGCATTGGCAGTGGCCACCGGCTCAACCGGCGCTGCTGCTGTCTGCGGCTCGTCCTGCTTCCGTTCGAAACGCGACGGCGCGACAGGCTCGACGGCCTGCGGCGTGGTGCGCTTCTCGGCTGCGGTCAGGTTAGTGTTGGGCGTGATTTGCGCCTTGCTTTGTGCGAG
>JANMAD010000068.1:0-13373 GCA_031359515.1 Acidobacteriota bacterium
GCCAGCGGTCAGCGCGTCGCCGGTCAACACCCGCCGCAGTTGCCTGCCGCGTTCGCATCCTCGCGGACGCAGTGTCGGTTGGTTTTTGGTCTGGTGGCTTTACCTCCACCGCCGGTTACGTTCCGGCCGAACGAGGCGCAACTTGCGTTGCGCGACTGCGCGGCTCAAAGGCTGATCATTATCCTTCGAGTGCTACCCGTTTTTATCCGGGCGCTCAGGCGAGCCTGCCGGCCTGCCTTAGCCGGCCTTTCGGCCGCAGCGTGGGGCGTCAATAGCAACTCCGAACCGCTCGGCTGTTGCCCTCAGAATGGCGCGTCACCGCACCGTCCGCCGATCCCCGCGCCGGTCACGACTCCCGTGAGAATCGTGACGTGGGCGGGCAATATACGCGCGCGGTGGCCGACTGTCAAGATACTTTTTTAGAAAAGTGAGCAGAGGTTTGCGGATAGCGTTAGCGCAAGGTTCGCCTGTGGGAGTTCGTCGCCCGAAGGTTCGCTTGCGGCGGTCTTTAACTGGTCGTGCGCGGCCGGCCGAAGAGCCACGCGATGAAGATCGAGATGAGATAGAGCACGATCATCGGCGCGGCAAAGAGCATCATGTTCGGCACATCGTTCGTCGGCGAAATGACGGCGGCAGCGATCAGGATGACGATCAGCGCCGTCTTCCAGATACGCACCAGCAAGCGCGCCGACACGAGGCCGATGCGCGCCAGTATATAGGTGACGGCGGGCATCTGAAAGATCAGCCCCATGCCGAGCATGACGAGAATGATGAAGTCGAAATAGTCGTCCGCCTTTAAGAGCAGACGGAAATCTTGGCCGAGACCGAGCAAATATGCAGCGGCCGGGGGGAAGATGACGTAGTAGGCGAAGCCCGCGCCGATCACGAACGAGATCGTAGAGAGGCCGATGAACGGCAGCGCGTAGCCGCGCTCGTGTGGATAGAGACCGGGCGCGACGAAGGCCCAGATTTGCCAGAGCAGGAACGGGAGCGAGAGACAGACGGCCGCGTAGAGCGAGACCTTGACGTAGAGCGAGAAAGGTTCGAGCGCCGTCGTCACGATCAGTTTATCTTCTATACCGGGCAGCGCGTCCGGTTGCGCGCTCTCGTCCGTCGGCAGGCGCACGCCCTTCGGGATGACGACGTTGCCGGCGATCAACGGTTCATCCGTGAACAGGCCAAATTTGCCCTGACTATCATGCACCACGCGCGCTTGGACGGACGCGCCGGGTGGGATCACGCTCTGGCCCAACTTCGTCGCTTCGGAGAAGACGTAGCGGCCCGTCTCGTTCTCCTGCATGGCGGAGAGCGCCATGATCGCCTCTTGCCCGGTGAGACCGGCGAACTGAATCTGGCGGCGTTGCGCGTCGGCCAGCGCGCTACGGACGGGGCGGGCGAGAAAATTGTAGATGCGATCTGAGAAGAACCAGCAGACCGTGAACGCGAGAAAGACGAAGATGATCGAGCGGACGAGGCGACGGCGCAACTCGTCCAGATGATCGAGAAAAGACATCTGGCCGCCGAGTTGCGGCTCGCGGTCTGTGTCCTCTCCTTCGTCTAAGAGCGTGGAAGCCATGCGGGTTCTAGGTGCGGGCGAGCGATTCAGAGCCAGTCGCTTTTGCGTGCAGCATCAGGCGGCGTTTCGGCCTCAGGCACAGGCACAGTTGCGGGCGCAGTATTGCGCGCCACGAGTTCGCCATCAGCCGGCGGGGCGGCTATCGGCAGTGCAAGGGTTTGTTCAATGACTGGCGCGGACACGGCCACATCGTCCGGTGCGCCGACCATCGCGCGTCCGATGTGCTCCTGTTTCTCGACGCGCTCTAATGCGACCTCGCGCTCCCACGTTTGTTTGAAATCGTCGGACGCGCGTTTGAACTCGCCCAAACTCTTGCCGAGTGAACGGCTCAACTCAGGCAGTCGCCGCGGCCCGAATAGAATGAGCGCGGCGACGAGAATGACGATCAGCTCGGTTGTGCCGACGGATTCAAGAAACAGTAGGGCGTACACCTTGCGTTAACTCACTTCCTCACTCGTCGTGCAAAGTTCAAAGTTCAAAGTTCAAAGTTCGGGCGGTTAACCAACCTGTCGTTTAGACGCCGGGCAGCGCGCTTGCGACGTTAGATATTGAAGTTTGATCATCAGACTGGGCCTGTTCATCGCCGTAATCCGGCGGATAGTAGATGACTTCGACGATCTGCCCGCCGACGCCCTTCGTGTAGAAGGAAACGGTGCGGTCGCGATGCTCTTTGACGGGCCGTTGCTCGCGGCGCGCGGCTTCGTCGAGCGCCG
Organism: Acidobacteriota bacterium; assembly: GCA_031359515.1. Lineage (GTDB taxonomy): Bacteria > Acidobacteriota > Blastocatellia > Pyrinomonadales > Pyrinomonadaceae > QHXQ01. The sequence continues at coordinate 2,290 of JANMAD010000068.1, forward strand.
CGAGCGTCGCCACGCGCAGCCCCATGTGCGGCGGATGTTTCGAGCCGGGCGCAAGCAGCGCCACGCCGAAGCCGCGCGCGTCCCTGAGCATCGCCCAGTCGTGATAGAGCGTCTCCACACGAAAGCCCATGCGCTCATACTCGCGCACGTCCTGCGCCAAATCCGCGCACGGCACGGCGATGTGATCTACTACACCGCCAAAACGTAACTCAGTCTGTTCAGCCATGACATCTCTCAATGATGAATGCTAAATGGTGAGTGAGGAATTAAAAGCAATTCATCATTCCGCATTCATCGTTCATCATTTCTCTGTCCACGCAGCGCCGTAACGCTCGCTGAAGACGATGCGGTCGAGCGCGAAGCGGCCCGGATAAGCCTTGTCCGGGTCTTGGGCGCGGCCGATGGCGAGGATGGCGCAGACTTCCGCTTCGTCCGGGATGTTGAACTCGCGTTTGACGGCCGCGGCGTCGAAGCCCTCCATCGGCGCGGTGTCGAAGCCGTAAGCCTCCGCCGCGAGCATCATGGTCGTGAACGCGATCATTGTATGGCGATTGACCCACACGGGCATGGACTGCATGTTGTCGAGAAACTGGAACGCGCCGTCGCGATACTTTTCCCAACTCTCCACCTTGCCCGCGCCGCGCTCCGCGCCCTCGCGGAAAACTTCGTCGGCCGTGCGCTTCCATTCTTCTTTCATGCCGAGCGCGATCACGACGACCGGCGCTTGCCCGACCTTCGGTTGATTAAACGCGACCGACATCAGCCGCTGCCGGTTCGCTTCTTCCCGCACGACGATGAACCGCCACGGTTGCAGGTTGTAGCCTGACGGCGCTTGCGCCGCGAGCCGCAAGATCGCGTTCAAATACTCCGCCGGCACTTCGTCCGGCGTAAACTGATTTGTCGCACGCCGCTCTAACACAGTCTGCGGCAGCGGCTTGGGCGGCTCGCCGTCGGGGCGCGTCGGTGGCAAGTTCGTCGGTTTATTCTGCATCAATCCATTCTTCCTTTATGGCAATTAAATAGGCAGCATGATTGTAACGCGACATGAGGGTGGCGCAAAGAAGAGAAGGCGGAAAGGAGTAGGCAAGGAGGCTGTAGGCAGAAAAACAAGACAGCCGGTTGAATTGACACGCACATATATGAGCGCTAATTCAACCGGCTGTTTTCTTCACTGCCTACTGCTTACTATTTCAGTGTCCCGCAACGGCTCCGACGGCACGGGCGCGGGCGGCCGTGCCGGCGGGGCGGCGCTCGTGCTTGGCGCAGGCGCGGGCGAGCGCCTGCTCGACGCGCGGCACAACGCTGCATTCGGGCTGGCGACAGACGGCCGCCAATTCAGAGATGACCAGATAGCGGGCGCGCTCAAGCATGCGCTGCTCGCGGAACGAGAGCGGCTTCAGATGGCTCAGATAGGTCAGGTGTTTAAGCACCTGCGCGGCCTCGAAGATGTCGCCGGTGCGCATGCGGTCGGAGAAGTCTTTGAACCGATCTTTCCAGTCGTGTGGCGCAGGGGTGAAGTCGTCGCTGAGGTTCTTCAAGAGCAGTTCGCACTCGCCGGAAGAGATCGGCGAGCGCAAACCAACCTCACCGGCATTGGCCACGGGCACAAGCACGACCGAGTTGGTGGCAGCGAGCCGGAGCGTGTAGAAGGGCAGGGAAGACGCGCCGATCTGCTTTTGTTCGATCTGCTCGATGATACCGATGCCGTGGTTTGGATACACGACTTTCTGTCCGACCTTGAAGCCCACTACCACACCTCCTAAAATATTGTACGCATACAAGCAGAGCGCGCCACACCGCGCAGGTTAATTGTAGATTTAACCCTTGGTCTCGAAGCTGACGCAGGGCGCGTCGGGGATTGACTAACTTAATTCGTCACGAAAGTGTAACAAGCCCTTCGTGCATCGTCAAGAGTCATGATGAACGACGCGCGCGATAGGCTGAATGGAAAGCTGTCAGTGGTCAGTTGTCCGTCGTCAGTTGTGCTTTGTCTCGGCAGTTGCTTGCTTAGCTTCAGCGTGCAACTTACGCAACGAAAACAACGGACAACTAACGACGGACAACTGACCACTCTGCATCATTCTTCGTGCGGCAGTTCGATGGTGAAGGTTGAGCCTGTGCCGGGCGTTGATTGCACGGTCGCTTCGCCGCCGTGCGCGCGGGCGAGGTGTTTGACGATGGCGAGACCGAGACCCGTGCCGCCGAGCGCGCGGGAGCGGGCACGATCAACGCGATAGAAGCGCTCGAAGATGCGTTTGATGTGCTCGGGCGCAATGCCTTCGCCGGTGTCCGTGACGGTAATGTGATCGCGCGCGGCTTGCCGCGCGTGCCCGACGGTGACGCGCCCGCCTGCGCGGTTGAACTTGATCGCGTTGTCGGTCAGGTTCGTCAACATCTGTTCGAGCCGGCGTGCGTCCGCCTGCACGACCACGCCGGCCGCGACTTCGTTGTGCAACGCGACCTCGCGCTCGGCTGCGTGGGCCGCGAGCGCGGTCAACACATCCTGCACGAGCGCGCGTAGCTGTACGGAGGCGCGTTCGACCATGACCGTGCCGGCTTCGATGGCCGATAGTTCAAGGATGTCGTCGATCAGATTGTGCATGCGCGCGGCATTACGATCAATGATCGCGAGGAAGCGGCGATTATCCGCCGGGTCGTCAACCGCGCCGGTCGCGAGCGTCTCGACGAAAGTGCGAATGGCCGTCAGCGGGGTGCGTAGTTCGTGCGAGACGTTGGAGAGGAATTCCTGGCGCACGCGCTCAAGGCGTTCGAGCCGCGTGATGTCGAAGAAGACGCCGATGGCCCCGCGCGGCGCACCCGCGTGCGGCTCAAACGGTGTGACGCGCAGATCAAACGCGCACCGGTCGGCCGCCGCGGTCGTTTCGACCTTAGCCTCCGCGCGCTCGCCGCGCAGCAGCGCCGCACTGAAGGCGTATAGCACCGCCGGGTTGCGCGTCAGTTCAGTCAGCCGGCGCGCACGTGTCGGTGCTTCGCCCGTGCCGAAGATTTCGCCCGCCGCGCGATTCGACACCAGCACGCGCATGTCCGCGTCCACCACCAGCAGCCCCTCGCGCAAGCTGTGCAGCATCGCTTCGAGCAACTCGTGGGCGGGCAGCGCGGCATCGAGACTTTTGGCCACGGCTCCGGCCACGCGCTGCGCGTCACCCTGCCCGCTCAATGCTGAGACAGATGTGAGATCAGGCGGCAGCATGTTAGTGCCGTGCATACGCTCGCCACGCCAGAGCCACGCGGCCGCAGCAGCCGCGAGCGCGCATAACAACGCGACCAGTCCTGTGCCCGGCTGGCGCAATAACAGCCCGCACGCGGCCAGCACGACCACACCACACAAAAGCATGGATAAGATCAGACGCATTTAACAACAGTGACGAGTGCCGAGTGACGAGTTAAGAATAAGTGCTTACTTGTCACTTGTCACTCGTCACTCGTCACTGTTTTCGCGCAGCCGACGAAGCGATAGCCGACGCCGACCACTGTCTCGATGCAGTCGCCGCACGCGCCGAGCTTCTGGCGCAAGCGGCGGATATGCACGTCGAGCGTGCGCGAGTCGCCGTAGTATTCGTAGCCCCAGACGTTGTCGAGAATCTGCTGCCGCGTGGCCACGCGCCCGGCGCTGCGAGCGAGCAGCTCGAGCAGCGCGAACTCTTTGCGCGTGAGCTTGATGCTCGCGCCGTCGCAGTTGACGCGCATGTCCGCGAAGTCAATCGCGAGCCGGCCATCTGTATAACTAGGGACTGTGCCTTCATCTACGCGCCGCAGCACCGCGCGCACGCGCGCCAGCAACTCGCGCACCGAGAACGGCTTGGTGATGTAGTCGTCCGCGCCGAGATCGAGACCGGCGACGCGCTCTGCTTCACCGGTGCGCGCCGTCAGCATGATGATGGGTGTGCGCCGCGTGGCCGGCTCGCGGCGCAGGCGGCGGCACAATTCCGTGCCGCTCATGCCCGGCAACATCAGGTCGAGAATGATGAGCGCGGGCGGGCGGCGCGCATCGAGCGCGGCGGCGAGACCGCGCTCGCCCGTCGGCACAACGACGGCCTCTAAACCTTCGCGCGCCAGATTGAACCGCAGCCCCTCGGCGATGTCCGGATCGTCTTCGACGATGAGCACAAGTTTCATAAGTTCGGGAATCGGGATTCGGGAATCGTAAATCGTGAATAGAAAGAACTGCTTTCATCTCTTCACGATTTACGATTCCCGATTCACTAATTGCTGTGTTTGATGAACGCGGCTTCGGCCATGTAGACCGTCAGCTCGCAGATGTCCGTGACGTAATCGCCGATGCGCTCGATGTGCTTGGCGACGAAGAGCAGGCGCGCGGCGCGCGTGGTCGTGCTGGGATCGCGCGTCATCAACTTGAGTAGTTCGTGAAAGATGCGATCATAAAGCACGTCAATCTCGTCGTCGCGCTCAATGAGCGCGCGGGCTTGCAGGGCGTCGCCAGCGGTGAATGCGTCGAGCGCACCGCGCAGCATCAAGGCCGCTTGCTCGGCCATGCGCGGCAGATCGGCATAAGGCTGCGCGGCCAGTTGTGGTTCGTCGTTTAAATCGAGCGCGGCGCGGGCGATGTTGCAGGCGTGATCGGCGATGCGCTCAAGGATCGGCGTGATCTTCGCGACCGAGACGACGAAGCGCAGATCGCGCGCGGCCGGTTGCCGCAGGGCCAGCACGTCTATGCAGAGGCGGTCGATCTCGACTTCGAGTTGATCAATCGCGTCATCATTGCGCAAGACCTCGTGCGCCGCCGCGCTATCGCGCGCGACGAGCGCATAGATAGCGCGCTCAAGCGCCGTCTCGGTCTCGCCGCCTAACAGCAGGACGCGGTGGCGTAAACTTTCGAGATCGACATCCAGTTGCCTGTGTAGTTCCATGATGATGATTGCGATTTTTGATTTGCAATTGATAAAACCCAAGCTGTCGCCGCTACTCAAATCGCAAAGCAAAAATCAAAACTTCTCTTAGCCGAATCGGCCTGTGATGTAATCCTCAGTCAGTTTCTCATCGGGATTCGTGAACACCTTCTCGGTCGCGTTGACTTCGATGAGCTTGCCCAACCAGAAGAAGGCGGTGCGGTCGGAGACGCGCGCTGCCTGTTGCATGTTGTGCGTTACGATGACGATGGTATAACGCTCTTTCAACTCCGCGATCAACTCTTCGATCTTCTGCGTGGCAATCGGGTCGAGCGCGGAGGCCGGTTCATCCATCAATAAGACTTCGGGGCGCACCGCCAGCGCCCGCGCGATGCACAGCCGCTGCTGTTGCCCGCCCGACAAGCCCAGCGCCGACGACTTCAGACGATCCTTCACCTCGTCCCACAACGCCGCGTCTGCCAGCGCCGCCTGCACCCGATCTTGTAGCTCCGTCTTGTTCGTCGTCAAACGGTTGACGCGCAGGCCGTAGGCGACGTTGTCGAAGATAGACTTGGGGAACGGGTTCGACTTCTGGAAGACCATGCCGACCTTGCGGCGGAGCGCGACCACATCCGTGCCGGCGGCGTACACGTCCTGCCCGTCAACCATGACTTGGCCGACGGCCCGCGCGCCCGGAATCGTATCGTTCATCCGGTTGAATGTACGCAGCAAAGTTGACTTGCCGCAGCCCGATGGGCCAATGAAGGCCATCACGCCGCCCGCCGGAATGTCCAGCGCGATCTGATAGAGCGCTTGTGCATTGTCGTAAAAGAAATTCAACGCGCGCACGCTGACCTTAGTCGCCGGCGCGGCATCGGGGGCGACGTTGCGCGCAGCGTTGCGCTCGTTGGCGACTCTGGGCGCGGGTGGCATAGGAGCAGTCATGGGCGTGGACATAAGCATGACTAAAATTTCTGGCGCGTGAAAAAGCGCACCGCGATGTTAATGGCGAGGATCAGGGCCATCAGCACGAGCGTCGCGGCCCAAGCCTGCGCGTGCCATTCGTCATAGGGCGAGATGGCATAGTTGTAAATCTGCACGGTCAAACTCGCGGTCGGTTGATCGAGATAGACGTTGAAGAAACGACTGCCGAAGGCCGTGAATAAAAGCGGCGCGGTCTCGCCGGAGACGCGCGCTACCGCGAGCATCGCGCCGGTGGCGATGCCGGACGCGGCGGCCGGCAAGACGACGCCGAGCGTCACGCGCCACTGCGGCGCGCCGAGCGCGAGCGCGCCCTCGCGCAAACTGTGCGGCACGAGCCGAATCATCTCTTCGGTCGTGCGCGCGACAATCGGCAACATGATGCACGCGAGTGCGACGCCGCCCGCGAGCGCGGAGAATTGCTTTAAGGGCACGACGATGATCGTATAGACGAAGACGCCGACGACGATGGACGGCACGCCCGTCAGCGTGTCGGCCAGAAAACGCACCACGCCCCCGAAGCGTGTGCTGCCGAACTCCGCCAAGTAGATGCCCGCCGCGATGCCGAGCGGGAGGCCTGCGGCGGATGCGAGCGCGAGCAGCAAGAGCGTGCCGACAATCGCGTTGCCGATGCCGCCGCCTTCACCGACCGGCTGCGGCGTACTCACGAGAAATTGCCAACTGATCGCGCCGACGCCGCGCCATGCGATATAGCCGAGGATGAGCGCCAGCATACAGACGACGACGAACGCGCAGAGGGCCGTCAACGCCGTCATCACGGTGCTGACAAGCTGGCGGTGATCGAGTCTTTGCGCCGTTGTGCTCATCACAAAGTTATAGTCTCGCCATCAAGCCCGCGCCGTGCCGCTCGTCGAGCGCGTCACGCTCCAGACCAGTAAACGCGCCAGCGCGTTCACGACGAAAGTGACGAGAAAGAGAATTAAACCTAGTTCGACCAGCGCGCTCAGATACGCCGCTTCGGTCGCTTCGGTGAACTCGTTGGCGATGACCGAAGCGATGGTGTACGACGGCTCGAACAGTGACGCGCTGATCTGCGCGCGATTGCCGATCACCATCGTCACCGCCATCGTCTCACCGATGGCGCGGCCCAGTCCCAGGATGATCGCGCCTGCGATGCCGGGCGCAGCGTTCGCCAGCACGACGCGCGTCGTCTCCCACTTCGTCGCGCCGAGCGCGAGCGCCGCTTCGCGTTGTGTCACGGGCACGGCCGCCAGCACGTCGCGCACGACCGCTGTGATGATGGGCGTAACCATGATGGCAAGAATGACGCCGCCCGTGAGCAGCCCAATGCCGGTGATGGGCCCCTGAAAGAGCGGCAACCAACCGAAGAGACGTGCGAGCAACGGTTCAACGTACACGCGCAGCAAGGGCGCAAGCACGAAGATGCCCCACAGACCATAGACGACCGACGGGATCGCGGCGAGCAACTCGACCAGAAACGTGATGGGGCGCGCTAACTTGCGGGGCGCTTGCTCGACGAGAAAAACGGCGACGCCCAAAGAGAGCGGCACGCTGATCACGAGTGCAAGCAGCGACGAGACGATAGTGCCGTAGATAAAGGGCAGCGCGCCGAATTTGCCCGTGACCGGATTCCACGCGCGGCTGGTCAGAAAGCCGAAGCCGAACTCACTGAGCGACAGACGCGCCCGCACAGCCATCGCCGCGATCATCGCAATGACGAGGAGTAGCAGCAACAACGCGCTCGCAAACAGCACGGCGCGAAACACCGCATCGCCCGCGTTGCCCGTCGGCGATAGCACGCGCCGGAAACTCCACGTGCGTGCGCTAGCGCCGTATTCGGCGGCCGGACTCGGCAAGGCTGGCTGCATAGTGTTGGATTGCGGAATGCGGATTAGAAGAGCAACCGCTCTTTATTCATTCAATCCGCATTCCGCAATTAACGAAGTGGTTGCCCGTTGGCGGTGATTGATTTGAGTTTGGCTTCGGCCTGTTGCGCGATCTGCGGTGGCAGCGGTGCGTACTGCATGTCGCGGGCGAAACCCTCGCCGTCGTGGATGCCCCACCAGAGAAAATCCACGAGCGCCTTGCCCTTCGTCGCATCCTGCTGCGCTTGATAGACGAGGACGTAGGTGTAGCTCGCAATCGGATAAGCCTGCGCGCCCGCTGCGTCGGTGATCGAGACGCGCAAGTCAGCCGGCGTCTGCGCGACCGACTCAGCCGCGGCCGCCGTGATCGCCTCGAGCGACGGCGTGATGAAATTGCCGGCCTTGTTTTTGAGTAGCGCGACCGGCATTTTGTTCTGCGCCGCATAGACCAACTCGACATAGCCGATGGTGTTGGGCGTTTGCTTCACCTGTCCGGTCACGCCCTCGTTACCCTTCGCGCCCAAGCCCACGGGCCAGTCCACCGACTTGCCCGTGCCCGGTTTCTCTTTCCACGCGGGACTAACCTTCGCCAGATAATCCGTGAGCACGGCCGTCGTGCCGCTCCCGTCCGAGCGATGCACGACGGAGATGTCAGCGGCGGGCAGGGCTACATTCGCGTTGTCAGCCTTGATGCGCGGGTCGTTCCACTTCTTAATTTTGCCTAAGAAGATGTCGGCAAGCACATCGGGCGCGAAGTGGAGCGGTTCGTTGACGCCGGCCAGGTTGTAAGTGATGACGACCGCGCCCAGCACGGTCGGGATGTGCAGAATCGCGCCGGGCGCTTTTTGCAGATCAGCATCACTCATCGGCGGATCGGACGCGCCAAAGTCCACGAGCTGCGCTTGAATCTGCTGGATGCCGCCGCCCGAGCCGATTGATTGGTAATCAATCTTGATGTTCGGGTTGAGCTTGCCATACTCGCTCACCCACTTCTGATAGAGCGGCGCGGGGAAGGTCGCGCCTGAGCCGCGCAGTATCAGTGCGCCGCCGCCCGCGTTCGTGCCCGTCGAGCCGCCACGCTCGCCACTGCACGCGGCGGCGAGCGCAAGGAGCGCAATGGCCAGTAATGTAAACGGTGCGCGGGTCGCTTTGAATGTGGGGAACATCTGATCGCCTCTCCTGAAATTTGGGTTAGCTTTAGAGAAGCGTCAGGATAGGCGGGGCGTGTTAATTCGAACTGAACGGGAGGTTAAATCAGCGTGAATAATTTTGGAATCGTTAACGGTTAGTTAATGTGTGGGCGGGTTGTGCCGAGCCGACGCGGGCTGACGAAACAACTGCTATCGTTTCGTCAGCCCGCGCCGACAGCGCGCTTATCAACGATTCTGCGCTTGCGCGATCTTCGACATGGCGATAGCGAGCGCGGCCGCGCCGAGACCTTTCACGAGCGTAGGGTGCTGCGCGTAGAAGCCGCTGACCGTATCAATGATCGAAGGGTCTTTCTGCTCGGCGTGCTCGGCGAGCGCGGCGACTGCTTCGGGCGACACCTGCGCGGCATCTTCGGGCGCGACTTGCGTCTGCCCGCCGCCGAGCAAACCGGCCAAGCCCGACGCGCCCTGCCGTTGTAGCACCTGCGAGACGATAGTCGGCCCCAGCGTGCTGATGAGCGTGTTGAGTATGCCAGCGCGCTGCTGGTTGTTCGATTGCCCGAATAGTCCCCCAAGCATCTGCCCGAAGGCCGGCGTCTGGTCGGAGCGAAACGCGGCCGACAGCCCATCGGCAAGCGCCGACTGCGGCGCAGTCTGCGAGAATTGATCGAAGTGATCATTAACTTGATCGTGTGCCGGTTGCGCGCTCGCGCCGCCGTACTGTTGCATCAGACCGCCTAGTTGATCCATCCATCCCATAATGTTTTTATCCTCCTGTGCAAGAAAACGTCCCGGCTCGCGCGGGGAAAGCGACGGCGCAAGCGCGAGCGTCAATGTTATGTTTCAGGGGAAGTAAGAGTTTACCGCATGTGCGGCGTTTAGCTAAGGCCGGGCCGGCGACGGCGTGGGCTTAGGCGCAGGCGGGGGCGCGGTCTGCTCTGAAGCGGGCAGGCGCGCAGGGTCGGGCGCGTTGGGCGAAGTGTGCCGGTGCGCGATCTGCCATGCGCCGCCGACGCGGCGGAACAACAGCGTCATGCGCCCGGAGTTGCTTTCGGGCACGTCACGAAACTCCTGCGTCTGCGTCCACGCGCAGGTGACGAGGGCCGCATCCGTGCCGAGCATCTGCGCCTTCACATCGCGCGCGGTGAGCTTCACGTTCTTTGTTTCGGGATAGAGACTGGTGAGGTTCTCATGCATCTGCGTCCAGCCGCGCGTGATCGTGCCGTTGTTGTTGTAGATAAGCAACTGCGGCGAGTTCCAATAAAAATTCATCACCGCTTCCACGTCCGTCTTTTCGATAGCACGCAACAGCGCGTCGAACGTGGCGCGCACGTCGCGCTCGGCGGCGACGGCAGCGGCACGGGCCGGCGTGGTCGCGCGCCGTGTGCGCGTGGTGTTGGTGGTCTCGGTTCTCGTCGTGATCATCGCGCCGGGCTGCACGGGCGCGGGCGGCGCAGGCGCGGTTGCGGTTGTTGTCGTAGTGGTAGTGGTCGTTTGCTTCCGCGTGCTCGATGTCGGCCGGCGCGGTGCAGGCTGCGTTGCGGTTGTACCGACGTTGGCGTCTTGCGCAAAGGCGCAGGCCGCCAGCGCCAAGATGAGCGTGCTGCTAATGAAGAACTGTTTGGGCATGATGATTACCTCAGTAAAGAATTCGTGTCGCCCCTCCTTAGCGGGAGGGTGAAGCATAATGTCAATCTCATGCTTTAGACGAGTTGTGCGGCCTCACGCAAGCGTTGGACGCTACGCTCGCGCCCGATGAGCGCGAAGATTTCAAACATGGAGGGGCCGACCGACTGACCCGTCAGCGCAGTGCGCGCGGCGTTGATGAACAGGCCCGCTTTGACGCCCGCTTCGTCGGCGAAAGCGCGCAGGGCCGCTTCGCTCGTCTCGGCGTTGAACGGCTCGACCGTCGCAAGTTTAGCGGCGAGCGCGGGCAGCAACTCTTGCAGGCGCGGCTCTTTCTTTAAGTTCTTCGCTACGGCTGCGTCGTCGAACGCGAAGTCGGCGGCGAAGTAAGCGCGGCCCTGCGCGGAGAAATCTTTGAGCGTGAAGAAGCGATGGCGGATCGTCTCGACCGTCTGTGCCAACCACGCGCGCTCGGTCGCTTCATAGTCAGCGCGCCATAAGCCGCTCGCTGCCAGTTCCGCTTGCACGAACGGCAGCAACTCTGCGAGCGGCATCGTGCGGATGTACTCGGCGTTCATCCAGAGCGCTTTTTGATCCGTCCACTGGCGCGCATC
>JANMAD010000094.1:0-19599 GCA_031359515.1 Acidobacteriota bacterium
CGCGACGCGCACCTGTAACTGCACCTGCGCCATCGCCTTCACCGGCGACGTGAGCATGTTCACCGTCTGAAAGCCCGCCGCTTTCACGACCTGCTCGGCCTGCGTCGCCGCCAATGGATTCGCCACGTTGCCCGACAGCACGACCGAGCCGTTCGCCTGACTCAAGCGTATGTCGTCCTTGGGGAACAGCGCGTGAATCTGCGAATCAATGAGCGACAGGTTCGCGCGCACGAACACGTCGAACACAACGAACGCGCCCTTCTCTTTCTCCCACGCGATGAAGTTGACCTGCCCGAACGCCTTGCCGTTCACCAGCACTTGATCGGGCGCGACCAGCACCGCTTCAGCCACGTCCGGGTTCGAGACCGAGAAGCGGCCGATTGCTTTATCGAAATTGATCACCCGCGATTGCCCGACGAGCACGTTGATCGCAATCGCCTCTTTCGGTTGATTGACGAACGACGCGCGCACGGACACGTCCTGCGCCTGCGCGCCCACAGGCGCGGCAAACATCACGGCCGCGCACGCCAGCAGCGCGACGAACAGAGGGATTAGGCGACGGGTCTGCATAACTTTCTCCTTCATAGCTGTTAGCTGTTAGCTGTTAGCTGTTAGCTGTTAGCTGTTAGCTGTTAGCTGTTGTGTGTAGCGGTCGGCTTACGCTGATCGGTTGGGGATTTCTGTTCGCTGTATGGCTAAAAGCTAATAGCTAACAGCTAATAGCTCCTCACGGAAAATCAACGCTGCGCTTCTTCGCGCCTTCGATGACTTCGACGGAGGCGCGCGGCGGCGCGGGCGCGGCCGGGGCAGCGACTTGCGGCGCGGGCTTGACGACCTCGCGTATGGGCGCGAAGCGCGGCGCGCTGCGGATGATGGGCGTGGCCGGTTTCGGCTGCTCGCTCTTCATCGAGCCGGGTTCGGGCACGGGCGCAGCGCGCTCGCCGCCGAGCAGCATGCGTTTGTCGATCCCTAGCGTCTGCTCATCGCCTTGATCCACCGAGTTGCGCATGACGAGTTGCAGTTTGCCTTCGCTTGACGCGAGCGCGAGCCGCTCGGCCTGTTCGGGCGTGACTTGCAGCGTCACGGCCTTGACGCTCTCCGGCTCGCGGTCGTTCTTCGGGCGATCAATGTTCTGCCCGTTGGCCAACACCTTGATGTTCTGCAAGACGATCTTCGAGATCGGATTCTGTTGTTGCTCGGTCGGATTGATCACGACGACGACATCTACGAGCGCGCCCGGCATGATGAAACCGGAGATGCCCATCACGTCGTCCACCTTCACCGTCATCGCGCGATAGCCTTCGGGGATCACGGCGGAGAGTCCGCCCGCCGTGCCCTCCGGCGCGAGTTTGTAATCCGTCACCGGCTCGCGCGCCGCGATCTGCACGACGACGACGCGGCCCACGAGTTTCTCCGGCGCTTCAAAGACACCGTTCGGCATCGCGTTCTGCGGGAACTGCACGGTCTCTAGCTGTTCAGCGATCACCTTCGTGCCGATGGGGATGTCCACTTTCGCCACGACGACGTTGTTCAGGTTGCGCGTGTACGCCTGCGCGCTCGACAGATAACGACTGACGGAGGCGGCGGCGACCAACCCGAAGACGATTGCGCCGGTCAGCACCATTACTAGACGTTTATTTCGCATGGTTCTCTCCATTTCGGATGGCGGAAGGTGGATTGGAAAAACAAACTAACTTTCATTTAATCCGAAATCCGCATTCCACAATCATTGATTACGCGCGAAAGATCATCAGCGAGATCAGACTGCCGAAAGTGATCGCGACGCCGTAAGGGATCGTGTGTCGCCGCTCGGTCGGCACATCAAAGCGCGGCATCTCCCAGCCGGGCAAGAGGCCCATAAAAATCTGTGCGACGCGCAACAGCGTCGTCCGCACCGCGCCCGCGCGCACCATCGTGTAGATACCGAGCAGTCCGCCCGTCAGCACCACCACGACGAAGGTCGGCAGCACGAGCGGCGCGCCGATGACCGCGCCGATGGCCGCGAACAGTTTCACGTCGCCCGCGCCCATCGCGCCGAAGATGTGCAGCACGAGCATCAAGACGAACGCGAGCGCACAGCCGCCAAGACTAAATAACAAACCGCGCCAACCGCCGGTGATCGTGTTGACGAGCAACCCGCTGGCGAGCGTGGCGAGAACGAAAGCGTTTGGAATACGACGAAAGCGGCCGTCGAAATAGGTGATGATGAGGGCGAGCGGAACAAGTAAGGCGCTGCTGATGATGGTGTGTGCCCCGGACATATTAATGATGACCTACGCCGGCAATGTTGGCTGAATTAGTGAATGATTAACTTGTTATGGTCGCCTTGATGGCGGTGAAAGTTGAGCGAGTGGGACGCGCGGCAGTCTGCGTTTCGGGCACTTGCCGCGCCTCCCACTTTGCTCAGCGTCACGATGTTGGCGTTAGCTGTTGACGGCGTTCGCCAGACCCGTGATCTTGGTGCCGATGTTCGTGCCCAAAGTGGTGAAGGCGGTGATGACGGCCAGCGCGACCAAAGCGGCGGCGACGGCGTACTCGGACAACTCAAGACCGGTTTCGTCACGAAGGAATCTCTTAATCATGGTTGCTTGCTCCTTAAAGGGTTGAAGGGTGGTTGGGTGGTTGACCTTTGCGCGCTCGCGCGGCGTGCCACCGTCCGCGCGATTGACTCAAAGACGATTGCGTCGAGGGACGGGCCACGAAAGCGCTGTGCCTGACGGACGACCCTGCGCGACGCCGATTGCGATGCCGCTGAGGGCCAGCGCGGCGAACAACAAGTTGTGCGATGCGCGCTCTGCGACCGTTACGGCCCAGTGGCCGACGAAGATAGCACCGGCCAGAAACGGCATGACGAGCAGTATGGCTGCGAGCGTCTGTATGAACTTTGCGACCACTGCTGCTTTCATGTCTCCGCGTCTCCTCTCATCCGCATTCAGCCTGCCACTATCAGAAGTCGCCGGTGGCTGTCGCGGACGCACCCCTCTTCGCAATGCCCGTGCCGTAACTGTGCATAGCAATAATTGCGGGATTCACTACTCTGTGCCGCACCACCTGCCGGCTGCCTCGTCAACCGGCAGTTGACAACATGTCACCGCGCAACGTTCAGCTTAAAGCGCATCGCATCGCTCATCAGTTGCTGCTGCCTACACTTAGCCCGCCCGTCACTACTTCGTTGACGCCGAAATGCGCCGCGTCAACCAATGGTTGACGAAAAACGCTTGCGCGCGGCCTACGCACGCGCCCAAACGTCGTCGGCCGGCGCGAGTATTCGCTTTCAACTGATCAGAGAGTGAGTTTTTTCTATTTTTCTATTGGTACGAGAGATGCAACGGCGTTGGTAGGGCGTGTTGTGCCTGCGAGCCAATGAACGAAGGTCTAAGACGCCTATCGTAGAATTCAATTCGCGGTCGGACTCAAACAGTAATGCCGTCGTCGCCGCGTAGCGGCAAATGACTTTAGCCGTGCGTTTTAACGCACGGTCAACTGGCGAGAGACCTCCGCGTCGCGTGAGCGACGGCTGAACTCACGCATCGCTAACGCGACGCAGAGGCGCGTAACATCTCTCCCCGGCGTTAAAACGCCGGGCTAAATTCAAGCCGCCGCGCTGCGGCGCAGACTGTCGCAGCCTTAAATTTTGCTCACTATCCAAATAACAAGGTACTGCTCCGCCCGCCCGCAGAATTCATGGCGCAGATAGAAACGCAACTCACAGCACTGACAACGGGCGCGCGTCGGCTACGTTGCGCGCAACGCTTGTTCCCGCTGCTCTTCATCTCGGCGTTGCCTGTCGCGCTGACCAGTCCGCTCTGGCTGCAAGTCTGGCACGGCGTCCGCCCGCGCGCGACCAACGGCTCGGGCCACTATGCCATCGCGCAGCTTTATGATCGGACGATCTTTCCCGACACCTTCGGCTGGACGCACGCTTACTTCAGCGGCATGCCCTTTCCGAATTTCTACCCGCCGCTCTTCTACTGGCTTGTCGCGCTCTTAAATCACACGCACCTCGTCTCGTTCAACGTCGCGTTCAAGCTCGTCATGGCGTTGCCGCTCTTGTTGTTACCGGCCGCCATCTGGACGCTCACGTGGTTCGTCGCGCACAAACGCGCGGTCGCCAACTGCGCCGCTTGCGCGAGCCTGCTGCTGCTCTTCGTGCCGCAATTTCAACTCACAACGATCTCCGGTCTCGACTACTTCAGCACGCTCGTCGTCGGGCTATACACGCAGCCGCTTGGCTTCGTGCTGCTGCTCGGCTGGTACGCCGCTTATCTCGACGCGCACCGGCGACGTTGGTATTTCGCGCTCTCTGCCGTAATGCTCGCGCTCACCGTGCTCGCCAATTTCTTCAACGCGATCACGGCCACTGTCTTCATCGCCTGTGTGCTGGTTAATGATCTGTGGCGTTATCGCTGCGCACATAATGGTGCGACGCACACACACGCGCGCAACAAGCTCGCCGCGCATCTCGCGTCGCCGCTCGTGGCCGCGTGCTTGTCCATGTTCTGGCTCGGGCCGATGCTCGGCGAATCGGGCTATCTGGTTACGCGCCCGTTCATCATTCCGCTCCGCGAATTAGTGCCGCCCGCGCTCTTGATTTGGTACGCCGTTGCGGGCTGTGGTCTCGCGCTCGGTCTGCGCCGCGCCAACCGCGCCCTCTGGGCTTATAGTCTCGCCTGTCTCGCGCTCGGCGGCGGCATCATCTGCTCCGGCACGTTTGCGCCGCGCTGGTTTCCGCTCCAATCTTATCGTTTCCTTTCAACCCTCAACTTCTTACTGGCCGTGCCTGTCGGTCTGGCCGTGACAACGGGCTACAGTCTGTTCGCGCAACAACTGCGCAAGCTCGACTTTCTAAAGACGACGGCACACAGCACTGCTCAGGCACGTAAAGCACACCGCACCGCACACAGCTTTGCGTTCTCTTTCGCCTGCGCTTTCGGCGCGCTCATATTCGTCGGCGTCATGATGGCTAGAGCGCCCGTGCGTTCGACACTTACTTTCTATCAGCAAGCTCAGCCTGAGCAGATCGACGGCGTGCTTCAGTTTGCGGCGCAGCATCGCAATGGCCGTTATCTCGTCGAGTTGGCTGAGCCGCAATCGGCCTACACTGAAGCCGGTTATGATAGTCGCGCCTTAAGCGCGTATCTGGGTCTTCAGGGCAATGAATCGCTCGGCATTATCTTCCGCGAATCGTCGCCGAACGTGCTGTTCGTGAATCCGCAGCTCAATGCCTTCTCCGCGCACGCCGACAATCATGGCATCAGTTCCATCTTGGCCGACGATCAAGACTTCATCACTCAGCCACTCAGCACGCATCTGGCCCGCGCGCAACAACTCGGTGTCAAATACCTTGTCGTCGCTACGAACGCGATGAAGGAGCGGCTGCGGACTGAAGCTGAGATCGGCGTTCGCTATGATCTCGGCGCGTGGAGCGTGTTCGAATTGCGCCACGATCCGCCTGCGCCCGTGCGCGCATTGACTAACCGGCCCGCGCTCGTCGTCAGTTCGTTCTCATTAAAGGGCCGCAGGCGGGACGAGTCCGGCTTCGTCCGGCTCGCGGAAGAACAGTTCGCGGATAACTGGTTCGACGTGTTGCTGGCGCGCTCGCCGGAAACGAAACTTGATCGCCTGCGCGAGCTTGATCAGTTCGGCGCGCTCATCCTCGACACTTATGACTGCGACGACGAAGAGTCCGCTTACACGCAACTGCGTGCCTACGCGCAACAGCGCCCACTCATCCTACTCGCCAGCAATGCGCCGCTCTATCAACGCATCGAGCGCGCCCGCGCCGAGTTTCCGCACGCGCAATTCATCACGCACACACCGAGCGAACGCGGCCCGTGGGTCGAATCACTCACACCGAGTCATCATTACAACGCGGACGCCATCCGCCAACAGTGGCAGGTGATCCGGCAGGCGTTAGCACAAAACAAGATCGCTATCGCGCCGGCTGAAGCGGCCGCGCTCTCCGGCACGGTCGAGCAAAACAGTCTGCACATCAACATCGCTCATGCGCCGACCGCGCGCGTCCCCGTCCTACTCGACACGACCTTTCATCCGAACTGGCAACGCGCCGATGGTCAACCCGTCTATGCCGCGACGCCGTTCGCCATGCTGACGTTCGTTGATCAGCCCGTCAGTCTCAACTACACGCGCCGCACGCACGAGCAGTTCGCGTTGCTCGCGTCAGCTATCGCGCTGCTAGCGCTGTGCGCCTTTATCCTTTGGCCGACACGCCAACACTACTTCGTACCTTCGCGCCCCCAACGCGCGCCGCGCTTCACAAGATGGACAAACGCAAAAAGATTCACTGGCAACTAGGCTTGCTCGCCGCGCTCGCCGTCACCATGATCTCGCTCTACCCGCAGGCGAAGTTCTGGGCCGCGCGCGGGCACGACTGGCAAGGCTCTTATGCCATCTCGCAAGCCGACGAACCGCTCTATGCTGCGTACCTGAGCGCGCTCATCGCGGGTCGGCCGCGCCGCAACAATCCGCTCAACAGACGCGACCTGACGCCCGCCGACGCACCCTTGCCCGAGTCCTATTGCTCGATTCAATTCGTGCCCGCCTACCTGCTCGCGCTGCCCGCCCGCGCGTTCGGTCTGACCACCACGCAAGTTTTCATCGCGCTGCCGCCCATCGCTGCTTTCGTCACCACGCTCGCGCTCTTCTGGCTCATTGCCACCGTAACCGGCGACGAACGATTGGCCTGCGTCGGCGCACTCTGCGTCCTCTGCTTCGGCACGCTCGCGGCCGGACAGGGCGCGGGCCGCCTGTTGCTCGGACTGCGCACCTGGTACGACTATTTCCCTTTCCTGCGCCGCTACCAACCTGCGCCCATCTTCCCGCTCTTCTTCATCTTCTGCGCCTGCGCGTGGCATGCGCTGACGCGCACCGGACGCACCGCGCGTTGGCACGCCTTAAGCGCGGGACTATCGTTCGCGCTGCTCGTCTTTTCGTATTTTTATTTGTGGACTGCCGCCGCCGCATGGTTGACTTGCCTCGCGTTGCTGTGGCTGGCGGCACGCCGCACAACTCTGCGCGACCTGACATTGCGGCTCGCGCCCATCGTCACGCTTGCGCTCGCCGCACTCGTGCCCTACGGACTGCTGATGGCCCGGCGCGTCGCTTCAACCGATCAAGTGTTGATGATGGAGTTCACACGCGCGCCCGATCTCCTGCGTGTGCCGGAGCTCCTCGGCGCGTTGGTGTTAATAAGCTTGCTGCTCGGTGTGCGGCGCGGACTCTTTGACTGGCGTGAATCTAAGCCGCTCTTCGCCGCCTCATTTGCGCTGCTGCCCTTCGTCGTCTTCAATCAGCAACTCGTCACGGGTCGTTCGCTCCAACCATTGCACTACGAACAGTTCGTCGCCACCTACGCGGCGCTGCTCGCGGTCGTGCTCACGCTGCCGTTGCTGTGGCGGCGACGCGCGCCCGTGCGCGCACATCATCTCCGCATCGTTGCGCTGCTCGCCTGCGCCTGGGGCTTCATGGAAGTCGGCTTTACGACGCATGCATTCAAGCACTACAACCTTGCGCACGACTATGTCGTGCCCATCGCACGCAGCATCAGTCAACAGACCAACGCCGCGCCGCTTGCCGCCGTGCCGCCGTTGATCTTTACGACCGACATACCGCTCGCCAACAATTTGCCGACTTACGCGCAACCGATCCTGTGGGGCACGCACATCCCGAACTTCCCCGGCATCTCGCCGACTGAATGCCAAGAGCGCGCCTTCCAACAGTATTACTACGCAGGCACAAGCCCCGCGCAACTCGGACAGTTGCTCGCACAAAATGATTTCGACGCGGTGAACGCGATCTTCAGTTTAGAGCGCGCCGTGCCTGTTTTGACCGCGCATCCCGTCCCTTTGTCTGCGTTCGAGATCGAGCAGGCGACTGAACACTACGCACAATACTGCGCCGCCTTTTCACGTGCCCACGCCGCGCGTCTGTTGCTTGGTTATGCAGTCCTGCCGGTTGAGCAGATGCCAGATTTGACGAACCTTGATCGTTGGTATGAGCGAGACGGGGGGACACGCATCGGGATGTTCACCCTCTATCGCCTGCGCCTACGGCCATGACAAGGCGTACGGTCGCAACTCAAGCGGGCAACCAGTTCGGTCTTAATCAGCGACCGGTTCAGAAATAGCGGAGTGCGAACGCAGCGAAGCATGCGAGGCTCAAGCCGCCGCCCGCCAGCGTGAACGTCCATTCGACCAGCCCGCTTTTCCGGCGCAAGAGCGCGCGTAAGATCACTATGCCGCACTTCCAACCGTCTTGTTGATAAAGCGGTAGCAGATTCGTCGTCGCCAGCAGCAGGTTCATCAGACTGAACATCGTGCCGGCCGTCGTCGCCGCCAAGATTAAATTCACGATGATGCCGGCCAACAGAATAAACACCTGTTGATCCAACGGGCGTTGTTGCAGCCGCGTCATGTCGAGCCGCACGTACGCGCCGATGGGTAGCGCGTGTAATTTGAACCGTACGCTGCCCAGTTGCCGCTGATAAAGTTGCTTGCCCCAGCCGAGGCCAAGTTCCTGCGCCGGCACGTGACAAATTCGCGCCACGACCAAATGGCCCAACTCGTGCAGCAACATGGCGAGCACAAAGTAGAAAAGATAGATAAGGAGCATGGAGGCAAGGCGGTGGTTGGTCAGGTAAGTTCTGGGCGCTGGTTAATTATCACTAGCGCAGTTGCAGACCCGGCTTGTGCTCGTCAGATAAAAACTCGGCCACGTTGATCGCGAGCCGCTTGAGTTTCTTATGCAGCGCCTGCCGCGAACCGAGTCCGAGCGCGACGGCCGCACGCGCCACATTGTAATCATGCATGCGCAGCGTCTCCTTGATCACCCGCCGCTCGAAATCGTCGAGCATATTATCGAGATGCGCGGGCCGGCTCTCTGCGTCCGCGCCGCTCTGCGCGGCCACGGGCCGAATGCGCCGGCTGATGTGCTCGACGCCGACCACCGATCCCTCGTCAGTGTAGAGCACAAGGCGTTCTATCTCCGCAGCCAACTCGCGCACGTTGCCGGGCCAAGCATACCTTTGCAGCGCCTGGATTGCTTCGCTGGTCATGCCAGCCACGGCGCGGTCGTTGCGGCGCGCATAATGCGTCAAGTAGTGCGAGATGAGCGCGGCCACATCCTCCGGTCGCTCGCGCAACGGCGGCACTTGCAGCGAGAGCGCGGCCACGCGGTAGTACAAATCTTCGCGGAAGCGATCCTCGCGCACCGCCCGCTCCAAGTCCTTATGCGTCGCCGCGACCACGCGCACATTAACCTTGCGCGGCGCACGCTCGCCAAGTGTGTGGACTTCACCCTCTTGCAGGAAGCGCAGCAACTTAGGTTGCAACATGAGCGGCAGGTCGCCGATCTCGTCGAGGAAGAGCGTGCCGCCTTCGGCCGCGCGTATGAGACCCACGTGATCTGCGTGCGCACCGGTGAACGCGCCCTTGCAATGACCGAACAGTAGACTCTCGATCAACTCGGCCGGCGCGGCCGTGCAATTGAACGGGATGAACGGCGCGTGTGCCCGCCGACTGAGCCGATGGACGGCCCGCGCGATCAATTCTTTCCCTGTGCCTGACTCGCCCGTGATGAGTACAGTCGAATCCGAATCCTTAATTCGCTCAACTGCCCGCGCCAATGCAGACATCGCGCGGCTGGCGAAGATCATGCCGGGCAAGGTCATTGCCGCCAACGCAGGCGCAGGTACGGCGGCCGCACGTGGCTGTTCTGTCATGTCGCGCAGGTGCGCGTGCGCGTGCGAGAGTTGCGCCACGTCGGCCAAAATACGCAGTTCCTTCGCCTGTCGCGCCGAGAGCGGGCGCACGCAGCGACCGTAAATGATCGCGCCCTCGCGCTGCATTGTGGCCACGGCGAGCACCATGCAGATCGCACCGTCGCCCTCTTGCAGTTCCGGCGTAGCGCCGGGATGAGCAAGCTTCGCGGCCACATGCGCCTCAGCTTCCACAAGCTCGTCCGGCTCTAACCCCTCGACCCACTTGAGACGGGGCGGCTCGCCCGCTTTCTGTGCGAAGGTCGCCAGCCCGTAGGTCTGCGCCGTGGCGTCGATCATCAATGCCAGTTTGAGCATGACATCATAGAGGATGTCCGTGCCGTCCGTGGCCGCGCGGCACAGCGCACGCACCATTGCGGCAAGGGGAAGTTGGAATGTCCCCAAGTTGTCCTGCCCTGCAATATCCGTCTCCAATGCGAGCGCCCCACTCGACATAAATCCATGTGACCCTTCTGGCAAAATACTTCACCACACCGCAGGCAGGTTTTGGGCCTGCGCGTTGAATTTCATTTTGTTTGGGCAAGAGTTAACGACGAGGGAAAGATCGGAGTGGCTCGCCGGGCCGAAGAGCAAACGAGGCCCTTCGACGCAAACTAATGCGAGTCTAACGAGCAGCCCGGCGACTGTCAACAGAATTAACAGTCGCCGGGCCGGGTGTCTTCATTTGCCAAGAGTTATGCGTTCTCAGACGGGATGTTCAATTCCTGTCCGACCTGAATCTTGTCCGGGTCTTTAAGCTTGTCCCGGTTAGCATAGAAGATGCGCATGTACTCGTTCGAGTCGCCATACAACTCTTTGCTGATCTTCGAGAGCGTGTCGCCCGATTTGACGGTGTAGGACTTACCGCCTTGACCACCGCCGCCCTGACCCTGCGCGACACTGATCTCGGCCGTGATGTCGTCTCCATTCGGGTTGACCAGTTTGATCTGATCCCAGAATTTGTTCTTTGCATCTTCAGACGGTGCGGTTCCCCGAATGAACAGCTTGTCGTCTTGCACATGCAGGTTTTGAAACTGTATATGCTGCTGATCGGCCTCATTCAATACCGACTGATACTTCTGCTTCAACTGCTCAAAGCGTTGCTGCCCGTTGGGCTGTTGTTGTGCATCGGTCGCACCATGCCCAAACATTTTGTCGAATATACCCATGAACCACTGTCCTCCCTTTTCTGAAGCGAACTGTTTTCTAACGCCTGATGGCACTCCCCTGATATCTTCGGCAATGCTCATACCATAAGCTAAACAGCCGGAAATCGTTCATTAATTTCGATATTGACCGCCTAGTTTTACCTCTCTATTGAGGCCCGTGCATCAATTTTGATACGGTACTTATGCTCGAGTGACCTACGGCCCCATGAGCCTTTCTTGTTTCCTTCCTAAGTTCACATATTACTTTTCCACACCCGTGCCGGATTGGAACTACCGCTATCTGCCTGCACAATATAGCCCTATATCACCTCTGCCCAAGTCGCGGATTTCCGTTCGCCAGCCGTTCGCCGCCAGACATGCTTAACTCCGCTTACTTCATGTAAATGCTGAACTTAGCTACATAAACCGTTGTAAAGAAATATCTTTACATGAATAATGCCGCATGCTAAATTCCCGCCACTTTGCCGCTAAACTGTTGCGCGGCAAGGGAATGTATAGAACCAACGCGCTTTCTCTTCGGCCGCTGGTCTTCGTTTAGTTACCAAAGGCTTCTCGCCCTGCGACCGGGCGATCTATTTACAAATGGCAATCAAGTTTGGAACATCTGGTTGGCGTGCTGTCATTGCGGACGAGTTCACGTTCGCCAACGTCCGCCGTGTAACTCAAGCCATTTGCATATACTTACGCACATCCGACGTGCCCGCAGAGGCGGCGTTGGTCGTGAGCTACGACACGCGCTTTCTCGGTGAAAAGTTCGCGGCGCAGTGCGTCGCTGAGATTGCGGCGCAGGGCTACAGAGCCATTTTCTGCGACCATGCGACGCCTGCGCCAACTATCTCGCACACGATTCGCGACCGTCGTGCGGCCGGTGGCATCAACTTCACTGCTTCGCATAACCCGCCGGAATACAACGGGATGAAGTTCTCGACCGCCGATGGCGCGCCGGCGCTTCCGGAAGTGACTCGGCTTGTCGAACACTACATCAACGAACTGCCTGTAGATGGCGGACAACCTAGCCCGGCAGCGAATGCGACACAGGTAGAAACCTACGATCCGCGGCCGGCTTACATGGCCGATCTCGCGCAGAAGATTCGTTTCGATGTGATAGCACGGGCCAGCGGCAGTTATGCCTTTGACCCGCTCTGGGGCACCGGGCGTGGCTATCTCGATCAGGTCTTACGTGACCACGGATTAGAGGTCGAGACCATACATGACTGGCGCGATGTGCTGTTCGGCGGTCGCTCGCTGGAACCGGACGATCATCACTTGGATGAGCTACGTGCGGCGATGAAAGAGCGCGGCTGTGTGCTTGGATTGGCTACCGATGGCGATGGCGACCGTTTCGGCGTGCTTGACGCCGACGGCACGTTCATCACGCCGAACAGACTGATCCCCCTGCTCTTCGACTATCTGGCCGAGTCGCGCGGTTGGACGGGCGGCGTCGCCCGCTCGGTGGCAACGTCGCACATGGTTGATCGTGTGGCCGAGTCACGCGGGCTACCTGCTTACGAGACTCCGGTCGGCTTCAAATTCATCGGCGAGTTGATCAATGAGGACAAGATCATTCTCGGCGGCGAAGAATCGGCCGGTCTTTCGATTCGCGGGCACTATCCGGAAAAGGACGGCATCCTCGCGTGCCTGCTCGCGGCTGAAGCAGTCGCGGCGCGTGGCGCGAGCCTCCAAGCGCAGTTGACGGAGCTCTACACGCGCGTCGGCCGGTTGGAGGCTGGCCGCATCGGCGTACGCTTGACGCCGGAGGTGCAGGCGGCACTGACAGAGAAGTTGCAACAAGACCCGGCCGAGATCGGCGGACGGCGCATCGCGCGCACGAACCGCATGGACGGGGTGAAATTTATTTTCGACGATGGCTCGTGGCTGCTGCTCCGCCCGTCGGGGACGGAGCCGTTGGTGCGCATTTACGCCGAGAGCGAATCGGCGCAGGATTTGGAGGTGTTACTTGAACAAGGCCGCAAATACTTATTGGACGGACACGCGACTCGTCACGCAACGACCGGTCGCACGCGCGCTGCCGCTGACGGCTCAGGTGGGCGAACTCTCACGCGATTTGGTGGGCACACGCACAGAGGTGCGCCGCCGTGGCGGATTGATTCCCTCTTGGACGATCTTCTGCATGATCATGCTGGCGACCTTTGCCCTCTGCGTGACGGTGACGATGCGCACGCACGCTGAATTGCGCACGGCCGCGCAGAAGCACGAACAGATGACCGCAACGAACGAGACCTTGCGCAACACGAACGATTCGTTGCGCCGCGAGGTCGAGCGACTGCGCACAGACCCACACGCCATCGAATCGGCGGCGCGCACGCGGCTCAATATGGTGCGTGCCAACGAGGTCGTCGTGCCGGTCGAGTGACCCGGCAAGCCGGAGATTCGCCCGGCGCACATGAGTTTTCGCTTTACCCGACGCCCGCTGAATACGCCGCTAACTACCTATCGCTCGTTACCCCTGTTCGCCCCTGCCTAATCTTTGCGTGGCTGCCGGTTCGCCGGTGGCCGCGCAGCCTTTTCTATGCGAGCAAACCGGCGCGGCGCGCGAAGTTCAACTGGTTGACACTCTGCGGAAACGTCAACTAATATTCATTTCTGTTAATCACGTCCATAAATTCAACCAATCCCCTTGTTACAGGCCGCACGTTTGCGGGGAGAGCCGAAAGCTATGTCTGAGATCAAAGAACTTTCTACGCCGGCAGAGGCAGCGGTCGAACGCTGGGAACAGGAGACACTCGCCCCCGTGTTACGGCAGCGGCCCGAGCGCAGAGAGAAGTTCGAGACTGTCTCGCTCGATTCGGTCGAACGACTCTATACGCCCGCCGACATCGCCGACATTGATTTCGCGCGCGACACGACCTTTCCCGGCGAGTTTCCTTACACGCGCGGCATACACCCGACCGGTTATCGCGGCAAGCTCTGGACGATGCGCCAGTTCGCGGGCTACGGCACACCTGAAGAGACTAACGCGCGCTTCAAATATCTGCTTGAGCATGGACAGAACGGACTCTCCGTTGCCTACGATCTGCCGACGCTGATGGGCTATGACGCCGACTCGCTGCTCTCCGAAGGCGAGGTCGGCAAGTGCGGCGTCGCTGTCTCATCGCTCGCGGACATGGAAGTTTTGTTCGATGGTATTCCGCTCGAACAGGTCACGGTCTCGCAGACGATCAATGCGCCTGCGTCAGTCTTACTGGCCATGTATCTCGTCGTGGCTGAAAAGCAAGGCGCGAACTTCAACAAAATTTCCGGCACACTGCAAAACGACATTCTCAAAGAGTACATCGCGCAGAAGGAATGGATTTATCCGATCCGGCCGGCGATGAAACTGGTTGTGGACACATTTGAGTTCTGCACCAAGCACGTGCCGAAGTACAACCCGATCTCTGTCAGCGGCTACCACATCCGCGAGGCCGGGGCGACCGCTTTGCAAGAGCTTGCCTTCACTTTGCGTGATGGCATTGAGTATGTGCAGTGGGGCATGGACGCAGGGCTGGACGTGGACGAATTCGTGCCGCGCATCTCTTTCTTCTTCAACGCGCACAATGATTTCTTCGAGGAGATCGCCAAGTATCGCGCCGCGCGGCGCATCTGGGCGCACGCTATGCGCGAACGCTTCAACGCTAAGAATCCGCACACGCTGCAACTGCGCTTTCATACGCAGACGGCCGGCGTCTCGTTGACCGTGCAACAGCCTTTGAACAACATCGTGCGCGTCGCCATTCAAGCACTCGCGGGCGTGCTAGGTGGCACACAGTCGTTGCACACAGACTCGTACGACGAAGCGCTCGCGCTGCCGACCGATCAAGCCGCGCTCATCGCCTTAAGAACGCAACAGATCATTGCGGAAGAGACCGGTGTCGTCAACACAATTGACCCGCTCGGCGGCTCTTACTTCATTGAAGCGCTAACCAAGAAGATGGAAGACGGCGCGCTCGATTACTTCAATAAGATCGACAGCTTAGGCGGCATGGTCGCGGCGGTTGAGAAGGGTTTCCCGCAGCGCGAGATTCAAGACTCGGCTTATCAATATCAAAAGGCAGTCGAGCGTGGCGCGCAAACTATTGTTGGCGTCAATAAGTACGTGATGGAGGATGAGCAGGGCAAGATCGACATTCTCAAGATTGATGAAGCCGCCCGCGAACGGCAAGTCACGCGCCTGCAACAGACCAAAGCCCGGCGCGACAACGGCGCAGTCGCCAACGCACTCGAAAAACTGAAACGCGCTGCCGTGGACAACGAGAACACGATGCCCGCAACTATCGAAGCTGTCCGCGCCTACGCCACACTCGGCGAAATCTGCGACGCCTTGCGCGACGTGTACGGCTTATACGAAGAGCCGGCATTCTAAACAAGCTGTTAGCGATTAGCCGTTGGCTTTCCGCTAAAAATAAAAGCTAACAGCTAATCGCTAACAGCTAATTACTTCTTATGCCTGAACAAAAAATCCGCGTCCTCGTGGCGAAGCCCGGACTCGATGGTCATGATCGAGGGGCGAAGATCATCGCGCGGGCTTTGCGCGACGCGGGAATGGAAGTGATCTACACGGGGCTGCGGCAGACGCCGGAGATGATCGCGGCGGCCGCGCTACAAGAAGACGTTGATGCGGTCGGCGTCTCGATCCTCTCCGGTGCGCATAACACACTCTGCCCACGTATCGTCGGCCTATTGCGCGAGCGCGGCATGAATGATTGTCTGGTGCTGGTCGGCGGCATCGTGCCGAAGGAGGACATCGCACGCTTGAAGGAACAAGGTGTAGCGGAGGTCTTCTTGCCCGGCACTTCAACCGAAGACATTATCAATTTCCTGCGCGCCAACGTGCGCCCACGCACGTGAACGATGCCGGGCACAACGGACAGACAAGCGCGCTCGTCATCGAAGCACGCGGCCCGTCAGTCATCATCAGATTTAACCGCCCCACTGAACGCAACCCTCTATCCAGCGCCACACTCGACGAGCTAGAGTCCGTCTTTGAATCGCTCACAACCCGCGCGGATGTTGCAACTATCATTTTCACCGGCGCTGACGACAGCTTCGCTGCGGGCGCGAACATACGCGAACTGAGCGCGCTCACAACTGAAGGCGCGCTCGCCTTTGCGCAGCGCGGGCAGAGACTCATGCAGCGCGTCGCCGGCGCGCCGCAGTTGACTATCGCGGCCGTGAACGGCTACTGCATGGGCGGCGGACTCGATCTCGCACTCGCGTGCGATCTGCGTTGCGCCGCGCCCGCCGCGGTCTTCGCGCATCCCGGCGCGCGGCTCGGCATCATCACCGGCTGGGGCGGCACGCAACGTCTGCCGCGCTTGATCGGTGCGACTCGCGCGCTCGAAATGTTCCTGACCGCGCGACGCGTGCCGAGTGCCGAGGCGCTCGCCATCGGTCTCGTCAACCGCATCGGCACGCCGGTGCTTGACAGCGCACTTGCGTTGGCTGCGCGGCGCGCTTGACGAACCCAAGCATTCGTTCGATCATCTCCCGCGCAAGCAAACACACGGCCGCGCCGCCATGCAACTCATTCCGCAAGCAATGAATATGAACAGACAACTAATCGGACTTCTATTACTGGTGTCATTTTTTCTGTCTGCCGCACCGCGCGTGCGCGCACAAACTATGCCCGCGCAGACGGCGAGCGCAACGCCGTTGGAGCGCCGCGCCGCCGACGTGTGCACGCAATTCCGCAAGATGCCGGGCGATTATGACAAGCTGTTCGGGCGCGACTTCCTCGCGCAAGTCCCGCCCGACAAGTTGAACCAGATTTTCGCTTACTACTTCTCGCAGGTCGGTCGCTGCACGCAGGCTAAGTTGCTTGCGGCCGACAACGCAGTGGCCGGTAAATTTGATCTCATCTTCGAGCAGGGTTACAGCGTGCCCGCGACGTTGAGTGTCAACCCCACCGAACCGCACCTGATTGAAGGCATGTTGCTCGGCTTGCCCGTTAAGCTCACGGCCTCGCTCGCGGGTCTCGTAGAAGAATTGAAGGCTCTGCCCGGCGAGACGAACCTGCTCGTCGTCAAATTCGATCAGAACGGTATGACGCCCGTCATCGCGCACAACGCCGAGCGCGCGTTGGGGCTTGGCTCGGCATTCAAGCTTTACGTCTTGAGCGAACTGGTGCGTGCGGTGAACGCGCGCGAGCGCAAGTGGACGGACGTGACGACGTTGGATGCGAAGTTCGCATCGCTGCCATCGGGCATGTTGCAATCATGGCCCGCAAGCGCGCCCGTTACGCTCCACACGCTGGCGAGTTTGATGATCTCGATCAGCGACAACACCGTGGCAGATCAACTGCTCATGACTTTGGGGCGCGAGCGCGTCGAGCGCATGTTGGCCGCGACCGGGCAGGCAAAGCCGGAGTTGAATGCGCCGTTTCTCTCGACGTTGGAGATGTTCAAGCTGAAGGGCGAGCCGACGGGCAAGGCAGCCGGCGCGTATCTCGCGCTCGACGCACAAGGGCGGCGCGCATTTCTTAACACTACCATCGCGGCGGTGAAACGTGAGGACGTGAAACCGTTTGCCGATGGTCATCCGGCCTACGTGGATAAGATTGAATGGTTCGCTTCGGCCGCCGACATGTGCCGCTTGATGGACTGGCTGCGCCGGCAGAGCGAGAGCGACAAAACGGCGCGCGAGATTCTCGCGATCAATCCAGGCAGTGGGCTGACCATCCCGCGCGACAAGTGGCAATACGCCGGCTTCAAAGGCGGCTCTGAGCCGGGCGTGCTGAACATGACCTACCTGCTGCAATCAACCAAAGGTGACTGGTACGCTTTCTCGCTAGG
Source organism: Acidobacteriota bacterium (assembly GCA_031359515.1). Taxonomy (GTDB): domain Bacteria; phylum Acidobacteriota; class Blastocatellia; order Pyrinomonadales; family Pyrinomonadaceae; genus QHXQ01. Next base: position 17,733 of record JANMAD010000094.1, read on the forward strand.
CTGGAACAATCCGCAGGCGGCCCTACAGAACGAGAAAATATTCGCGCTTGTCCAACGCCTATTTCAACTCATCCCGACCTGACGGATTGCGCGTCGTTAGCTCTTTTTAAGAAAGCGTGCGATGCCCTGCTGACAATCGTCGGTCATGCGCGCGATGGTGTTCACGTCAACGCCGGCTTCGAGCGCGGCGGCGAACGTCATGCCGTCCATCTGATAGAGCAAACGCTTCGAGAGCATGACGGCGGAACGACTAACGCGCTCGAACCCCGCGACGTATTGCTCGACTTCCGTCTCAAAAGTTGCGTCGGCAAAGACGTGATTGATCAACCCGATGCGCTCGGCTTCCGGCGCGCTCAACTCCGCGCCGCGCACGATCAACTCGAAGGCGCGCTTCTCCGAGACGTTACGCCGCAGGATCGCCATCACCATCGCGGGCACAAACCCGATCTTCACTTCCGGATAACCGAAGCGCGCCGATTCGGCCGCCAACACAATGTCGCATGCGGTTGCTAAGCCGCACCCGCCCGCCAGCGCACGCCCGCGCACCGCCGCCACGACGGGCACGCGCACACGCCGCATGAGCGCGAACAATTCCATCAAGTTTTGCGCGTCCGCGAGATTTTCTGTGATCGAACTGTCGGAGATTTTTTGCAGCGCGGCGAGGTCTGCGCCCGAACAGAAATCCGCGCCCGCCCCCGTCAACACGACGACGCGCACCGCGTCGTTCGTGTCCGCTGCTTGCAACGCTGCTTTCAGCCCGGCGATGGTCGCGTCGTTCAATGCGTTGCGCTTGTCGGGCCGGTTCAGCGTCAAGAGCGCGACCGCGCCCTCCGCGTTGTATAGCACCGACTCATCGCTCATCAGCGTCGTCTCGCTCTGGTGATCAGAATTATGCCAACGATGAGGAGCGGCGTCGAGACCCAAAACGTGCCCAGATTCGCCACTCGTTTGAGATTTAGGATCGCCAGCACAATCGCGGCGACGAGACAAACAATGCCGAGCATACGCAGCGTGCTATTCGACATGGGGGAAGCCTCCTGTTGTTTATGTCGCTTGCAGAAAATCGAGCAACGCCGCATTAACTTCCGCCGGCGCTTCCTGTTGCACCCAATGGTTCGCGTGCGCGATGCGTACCTCGCGATAGGGCGCGGCAATGTATGCGCCGACACCTTGCACCGTCTGCGGCACGATGAACTGATCGCGCTCGCCATAGATGAACAACGTCGGCACACGCACGCGCCCGCCGCTCGTCGGTATCCAGTTGCCCGCGTGCTTGAACATGCGGAAGACGTTCGCGCGGTAGTAATTGATCGCGCCGGTCAAAGCAGACACGGCGTCATGCGGCCCCTGCTGTTTGAGCGCGGTCTTGAAGACGGCGATGTCTGTGGCGGTGAACGTGCCGCGCCGCGCGGTTGCCTTGAGCATCGCATCGAGTTGCGCGAAGTCGTGCGCCGCGAGCCACCATTCGGGTACGCGCGGCAGTTGGAAGAAGAGCATGTACCAACTGCGCAAAGCTTGTCGCCACGACAGATTCGCGCGCCACACCCCGAACGGCGGCACTTGCAGCGACGCCAGTTTCCACACATACTCCGGATGCCGCTCCGCCACCGCCCACGCAACGCCCGCGCCCCAATCGTGCCCGACAATCGCCGCCTCGCGTGCGCCGCAATGCCGGATCAAACCCAGCACATCGTCCACCAATTTCTCGATGCGATAATCTGCGACGCGACCCGGCTTGTCGCTCAAATTGTAACCGCGCATGTCAGGCGCGATGACGCGGAAGTGCGCGCCGAGCGCAGGCAATTGATACCGCCAAGAGTACCAACATTCGGGGAAGCCGTGCAGCAACACGACCAACCGCTCGCCC
>JANMAD010000125.1:0-4971 GCA_031359515.1 Acidobacteriota bacterium
CGAAAATGCCCGCGCATCTGCGGGATGAAACAGAACGCGCACGGGCGGTCGCAGCCTTCAGCGATCTTGATGTAGGCCGTGTGGCTCGGCGTCGCCAGCACGCGCGGCGTTGACTCGTCGTACAGATAAGTCGCGCTCTGATCGCCGAGCGAGATGACGGGCAGCGTGCGCGTATTAACCTTGTCGTCGCAAACCTGCGTGATGTCGTTGATCTGATTCGTGCCGATAAACGCATCAACTTCAGGCATCTCCGCGCGCAGTTCGTTGCGATAACGCTCGACCAGACAGCCCGCCACCACGAGCCGTTGGCACTTCCCTTCCGTCTTCAAGCGCGCCGCCGCAAGGATCGCATCGATGGACTCTTGCTTCGCCGCGTCAATGAAGCCGCAGGTGTTGACCACGAGCGTCTCCGCCTCGCCCTCGTCGTTCGTGATCTCATAACCGGCTTGCTTGAGCCGGCCCATCATCACTTCGCTATCGACGAGATTCTTCGGACACCCTAAACTAATAAAGCCAATCTTTTTCATAAACCAATAAGCGCCTTGTCTGTTAGATTTTCAGAGTCCTTCGCGGCCCATAATTTTTCTAATCGAGCAAAAGTGAGAGCAAGCAGTGCATACAGAACTGTGCCGACGGCGAACTGCTGCCAATGCGCCTGCAACAAGAGCAAGCAAACGCCGAATACGATGATAAAGATCGGCAAGAGTAAGATAATCAAAGCGACTCTGCCCCATGTTATTCGCGGGCCAACTTCAAGTATTTCCGAGTTAAAAGTCCGGGGAACAAGCTTGCTCGCGAGATACAAGATAACAGCCAATAGCGGCATAGGCAGACCGGAAATAATCCTACCGCTAAAATTGAAGAGGAAGAGTCCCCCAATGGCTAAAAACCACACATAGAGGATTATAAAAACAGGAATAACAATGCCGGATGTTAGTCTAGGCTTCATGATTACTCTCTAGCTCAAGTCGTCGCAACCACTCTTCAATGTGTGCTGACTCCTTTGACGACAAGTCGTGCGCGCCGAAGCGGACGCGATTGTATGCGTGTGTGACGAGCAACGCTTCGGAGACGCCCGTCGCGGCGGCGAACTCAAGCGGCGTCTGCGCGGGCGCGCGTTGCAGGCCACGTGTTGCCAGCGCTTTATTCATCCGTTCATAAAAAACAATCGCGGAGCAATCCGGCGTCGCCTCCTGTCTGCTCGCCGGCCCACGCTTTAACAGCAGACGCCGGACGCGCTGCGCCAAGATAAACAGCAAGCCGCCGACTGCGACTATGACAATTAGCAAGGACGCGTTAACAGTAATGGCGCGTCCCTTCGTTTGGCCAAGCGCAGGCATCTGCTGCCACCATGCACGCAGACGGGCGCGCAGTTCGTCGGCTGCTTGGCCCGCCGTCTGCCGGTATGCGCCGAGGCTGCTGCGGACTGTTGAGGCGAGTGAACGTTGCTCCTGCTTATCATAAGCGACGACGTATTGAATCCAAAACAGCTCCAACGCTTCCGCATATTTGCGTAGCTCGCCGAGCAAGCTTTGTGCTTGATCGCCACCGGGGCGGCCCGCTTCCGGCGTCGGATCAAAGCTGACCCAAGCGTCGTTCTGCGGAAAATAGACCTCGACCCAAGAGTGCGCGTCCGACTGCCGCACGGTGTAAGCATCTGCCGCGTCGTTGTACTCACCCGGTTGGAAACCGTTGACGACGCGCGCCGGCACACCAAGCGAACGCAGCATGACGGTCATCGCGGTTGAGAAGTATTCGCAATGGCCGGCGCGGACACGGAACAGGAAATCCGCGAGCGGGTCTGCGCCGCCAGCCTTCAAATCAAGCGTGTAAGCAAAGTCGTGACTCAGGTGCGACTCGATCACGCGCGCGGCGTCGTAGTTCGTCTGTGCGTGCGCTGCGAGAATCCAACCGCGTGCTAATTCATAAATGCGTGGGTCAAGGTTGGCAGGCTTTTGTAGATAACGTAAAGCAGCGCGGGGCACTTGACCATTATCTACCTGTAAGAGCGCGAGCTGCGGATCGTTCGTGTCGGAATAGGCGCGATAGGTGAGGCGCTCCTGCGTGTGTGGGCGCGTCGCCAGCCCGCCTTCGGCATCACGACGGACGTAGGGCAGTGCCCCCTGTAGAGCGATGGCACGCGACGCGATGAACAGGACGGGCGTGTCCAGCGGCTCAATGAAAAATGTCTGCGTCGTTAACCGCTCAAGCGCCTCAGTTGTGTCGAATTGAAAGAGCGTGCGCTCGTCACCGCCCGCGAAGTATTCACTCTTGGCAATTGTTCTGCGCCACGTGCGCCCGTCGAATTCATCAAGCGCAATGCCGCGCCAGCGCAACGCGTGCGGCTGCGCGTTCTGCGGCGCGTCCACACGTACATGCATAACGACGCGATTACTGCGCTGCAAACGCCCGATCTCGCCGATGGTCACTTCGTCGGAGAAGCCAATGATATTGGTTAGTCCGCCATCAGATCGGGCGAGCGCGTTCGCCCCTGCGCGCGGCGTGATGAAGAAGATCGGCAGCGCCAGCGTGAAGATGAGCGCGAGCAGACAGAGTGCGACGAGCGCGAGCCGACGCGGCGTGCCCGCGCCGTTACGTGCGTTGCGCCGTTGCTGGCTTCGCGCGAACCGACCTGCACCGTTTGTCTGCACGTAGCGCGTCTCCTGCGGCGGGGCAGCACGCCGTGCGCGTCTGACCTCGAAGGCGACGACGGTCGAGAGCGCGCAGAACATGTAGAGACCGAGCGAGAGCAGGAAATTAGGCCCGAGGCTTAAACCGGCGGCAAGCAGCACTTCAAAGAACGAGATGAGATAGAGAAAGAGCCAGTCGCGGTCGGCCTTGTGCTGCCAGAGTTTGATGATGGTGAGGAACAGGATGAAGTGCGTGAGCGCGTCAATGCCGACGCTCGCGCGCCCGCCACCCAAGACGCCCCCACCCTGAAGTTTCCAGTCGAGATAAAATAGCGGCAGCGTGAGCAGCACGAGGATGAGGGCTGTGCGCTCGGCAAGTTGCCAGCGCGTGCCTTCGAGTTTCCACGTCGCGGCCAGTAGCGCAGCGAATGTGGCGGCGAGCGGCAGGCTCATGCCGCCCGCAACGACGAGCGCGAGTGCGCCGCAAGCCAGCATTGCGTAAGACGACAAGCGAAAATATACGTCGAAACTCACGACTTTTTGATGCCGCAACGCGCCCAACAGCGCGCCCTACTGCTGACTCGGACGAATCGCTAAAGCGGTATGCCTCACTTCTTGATCAGGCGCAACTCGAATAGTTTCGGCCACAGCTTGCCGGTGACGAATAGCCGGTCGCCCGCCTCGTCGTAGGCTATGCCGTTGAGCACATCAGTCAATGCGCCGCGCTCCAAGGCGGGCAGTATGCCTGTTAGATCGATCCAACCCAGCACGCGGCCCGTCTGCGGATCAATCCGCGCGATGCGATCTGTCCGCCAGATGTTGGCGTAGATTTCGCCCTTGAGGTATTCAAGCTCGTTCAATTCATTGACCGGGCGATTGTTGACTGAGACGCTGATCGTGCGCTTTGTCTCGAATGTGTTTGGGTCGAGAAAACGTATCCGGTTCGTGCCGTCGCTGAGGATTAAAAATTCGCTATCATGCGTCAGCCCCCAACCTTCGCCAGCGTAAGCGAACTGGCCTAGTTGTTGGAAAGTTTCCGGGTCGTAGATAAAACCCTTCTGCGACTGCCACGTCAGTTGAAAGACTCGGTCGCGAAAAACCGTCATGCCCTCAGCGAAATATTGCTGTGGCACATCGATCCGCTTGAGCACACGCCCCGACTCCAGCTCAACCTTCCGTAAGCTCGACTGGCCGTTGAGACCTGTACTTTCCCACAGAATACCGTCGCGGAAGATCAAGCCTTGCGTGAACGCGCCCGGATCGTGCGGGTAAACGTGCCGCACTTCGTAAGTGTAGATCGGGATTTGATCGTCCGCGGCCGGTGCGCCGGTCGCCGTCCTGTGGTTATAAGAGCAACCGCTCATGGTGAACAGCATGGCCAACAGAAACATTTTCCCCGTCAGATAGTGCATGAGTGTTTACGCTTGATCGAGTTGACCTGTGCCAAAGTCTTAGTGCGTCAAAGCGGAGACGATTGTCGCAGACCGGCGGAAAATTCAAAAGCCCGCTCAAGATTAACTTGAGCGGGCTTAGCGGTAATTATCCCGGCGGCTTCCTACTCTCCCACGCAGCTACCCACGCAGTACCATCGGCTCTAAGAGGCTTAACTTCCGTGTTCGGGATGGGAACGGGTGTGACCCTCTCGACAAAACCACCGGAAAACTTGTCAAACGTTAAGAGCGCGTGCGGCTCTTAACGTTTAAGAGAGCTTTGATAATCGAATAGTGTCTGTTGTCCTTTTGAACTGTGCGCAGCGACCGTTAGACTCACTCGCTGATTTTGCTGGCGAGTAAATTTTATGGTCAAGCCTTGGGACTGATTAGTACTGGTCAGCTGAACGTGTTACCACGCTTTCACCTCCAGCCTATCAACCTCGTGGTCTACAAGGTGTCTCACTGGCAGAATTCATCTCTGGTCTGGCTTCACGCTTAGATGCATTCAGCGTTTATCCATGCTCGACATAGCTACCGAGCGCTACCGTTGGCACGATAACTCGTACACTAGAGGTCAATCCAACCCGGTCCTCTCGTACTAAGGTCAGATTCCATCAATTCTGCTACGCCCACGCCAGATAGGGACCGAACTGTCTCGCGACGTTCTAAACCCAGCTCACGTACCTCTTTAATTGGCGAACAGCCAAACCCTTGGGAGCTTCTGCACCCCCAGGATGAGATGAGCCGACATCGAGGTGCCAAACCCTACCGTCGCTGTGGACGCTTGGGTAGGATCAGCCTGTTATCCCCGGCGTACCTTTTATCCGTTGAGCGACGGCCCTTCCATACAGAACCGCCGGATCACTAACTCCTACTTTCGTACCTGTTCGACGTGTTTGTCTCACAGT
>JANMAD010000167.1:0-3889 GCA_031359515.1 Acidobacteriota bacterium
GTGCGCGTCGCCGCGCACAGGCGCGCAACGTTGCCCGTGTTTGGTGGTATCTCCGGCTCAACCAGCGCGACGCGAAGCATGAGAAGCTGTTAGCGATTAGCTGTTAGCGATTAGCCAGAAGCGTTTTGGTTTTAAGCTGAAAGCTAACAGCTAATCGCTAACAGCTAAAAAGAAAATGGACGGCGCGCTTGTTAAGCAGTCGCCGTCCGTTTTGATGGTCTATCGAGACCGCAGAGTGTTGTGTGCGCAGTGAAGGTCAGGTCAGACCTTTGGTCAGTATAACTACTACCGCTTCTTCGCGCCGCCCTTTTTCGCGCCGCCCTTGGCTGCGCCGCCGCTCTTCTTCGCTCCACCCTTTTTCGCACCACCAGCTTTTTTAGTTGCCATAAGTCTTCGTTGCTCCTTTTCTCAGATTGGTTTGGTTATGACCACAAGATACTGTGTTGATGTTTACCTTGTGGTCTAGACTAAACAGCGCACAACATATTGGACTTATAAACATAAAGCGATCAGATGTCAATAACTTAATTCATTCACGATCAAAAAAAATGCACGCACATGATCAGACATGTGCGTGCATGTGTGATCGTGTGCGCGATGATCGTGCGCGCATGCGTCGCTGTGCGCGTTGACTTTGTGTGCTTAGCTGCGCGTGATTGACTTAACGGAAGAGCGGGGTGAAGACCCAGAGGTCATGGCGGTCAATCCCGTAGTAAGTGATGACTGAAGCGCAGCGATTGCGACTGACGACGCCGATGATCGGGCCGCCCGCCGTATTCGGTTCAGAGTCTTCGCCGCACTCGTTCTTGTCCGTCTCCTGCTTGAGATCGGAGAGACCGGTGATCTGTCGCGCAAACTGTTTGAAGAAGGCTTCGCGTGTGTCGGGGATCACGCCGTTCGTATACTTCATCACGCGATCCTGAAACTCGCCGACCACCTTGTCGTTCGGATGCACCACTTTCCATTCACCCGACTTCGAGAGCGGATCGCGCCCGGCACTCGGGCGCAAGATTTGAATCTTCTTGATACTACCGGGCGGCGTCACGCCATCGAGCAACTGTTGCAACTCAGTGGGCGGTGCGTTCATCAACCGCGTGTAGCGCACGATTGCCTCGACGACCTCTTCGCCGCGCGCGATGGACTCTTTTTCCAATTCGCGCTGCGTCTGTTGGCGCATGACGGGCGCGGCGCTCATGGCCATGAGCGCCATAATCGTCATCAACGCAAGCAGGGCCACGAGCGTGTAGCCGCGCTCGTGGCGGCGCGCTTTATTGCTGTGGCTCTTCGTCATCGTCTGCACGTGGGGGTTGCGGGATATACGGGCGCTGCCCCGGCGCGCCCGTGCGCGGGTCAACATAGGGGAGCGTGTGCTTGATGCGGAGTTGCGTGTCCATGAAATCAACAGAGCGCTCGGAGATGCTGGTCACACGGAAGCGCCCGCCGACGACATCACCGCGCTGCACCGTCACGATCTCGTTGGTCGGCGTCTTCAACATCGCTTTGTCGTTGCCATAGTGCCGTGTGCCGAGCAGCCCGACGTAGGTGAACTGCGGCTTGGGCGGTTCGGCGACGTTGAAGGAGAGCGGGTTCGAGTAGAGTTGGCCGTCGGGCGTGCGCACGAGAACCTGGCGCGTGCCGGGCGCGCTGATGAGCGGGGCGGGGATTTGCGCGGCCATTTGCTGCGCGCTGGTGAACGTGGTCGGCACTTCCTGATTATCCACGTAGACGCGCGTCTCCGGCGTGAACTTGTCGCCCGCGATGGTGAGCGTGAAGGCATCTGTCTGCGCGAAGACGCTGCCCGGCGCGACGCCACTCAACATGATTGGTGGTGGCGGCGGCGGCGTGGGCGTCGGGATGTTGGCCGCGGCCGTTGCATCGGTCAGCTTCTTCACTGGCGGCTCGTAGAACGTGAAGATGTTGCGGCCCGCTTCGGGCACAACAGTCGAGATAGGCTGATACACGACAGGCTGCGGCATCGGATCGTCAGCCATCATGGCGGCGGATTGCGCGGTGGTCGTGGTTGTCGTAGTCGTCGTAGTGCGTCTAGTGCCGGCTGTGTTGGTGTTGCGCGCGGGTGTTGACGAGCCGCCGAAGAACATGCGTGCGAGAAAGAGGAACGCGATCAGGCCGAGCGCGAGCGCGGCGATGGTCTTGTTGCGTTCCGCAGGTGTCTTACCTTCAAAGAGTGGCATGATAGTTCTAAAGCCTCAACCGCTCACTGTGATGTGCCATTAGCTGCGCCGGTTGTGCTGCCCATGTTAACGATGCCGCGCCGAAAGTAGGCGGACATATCAAGGCGCAGGCTGACGAGTTGCCCGCGCGGCACTTTGCTCTCGGCCGTGCGCGTCGCGCCCGCGTCGGTCACGCCTTCCAACTCGACACCGTTGACGACGATGAAGCGGCGACTCGTTTCAATCTCGTGAACGAAGCGGCGGATGTTGCCGTACGCGCCTTCGACTGTCAGGCTGATGTCTATCCCGGGAAAGACGTTCTGTCGCTTGCGCGCACGTGTTGCGCCCGCGCCGCCGGCCGCGGCCAGACGCTGCTGTTGCTGTAGCATCTGCTCGTTCGTCAACTCGTCCTGATGCGTGAAGGAGAACTGCGCGCGGGCGAGGCCGTTATGCGCGGTCTTTTGGTTCAACTCCTGGATGATGGCCGTGCTGCTCGTCTCGCGGTCGGCGAGCGTGCCGGTCTCGAAGTGTTCGAGGCTGCTGACTATGTCGGTGACGAGCGCGCCGGTACTCTTATGCTCGTTATCGATCTGCGCGGCGTCGCGCAGACGTTTATCCAGCCGCTCGCGCTCCTGTCCAAGCGCAACGAGCCGTGTGCGCTGCGGGACGAGGTAGAAGAAATAGGCTGCGAGCGTGACGAGGAGCAACAATGTGGCGACGGTGAGCGCGAGAATCTCAGGCACGCCAAGTGCGCCGATGCGCCGCGTGTTGCGCAACACAGTGAACCGCGTTGTGCGCGTCCGCACGACGGTCGTGTCCTGTTTATCTGTGGCGACGCGTTGCGGCTTCATGGTATCTCCGACGCGTTGCGCGGACTCGTGCTGACGACGGCGACGCGTGACGGCGCGCTCTCGACCGGCGGTGCGCTTGCGCCGGAGCGCGGCGTGTAATAGACGCGCAGCGTGGCTTCCGTGCCCGGTTCGCCCTTCGCAGTGCGCGGTGTCTGCGTCAACAACTCGGCTGAGAAGATGCCGGCGCTGGCCATCGCGCCAATAAGACGGGTCACGTCAGTGGGCGTTTTGCCGACGACCGTCAACTCAAGTTCGGCGCGTGTCTGCCCTTTGACCTGCCGCGTGTCGCGCACGCTGATCCGCGCGATGCGCACGGTCACAGGCGTCGAGGCTTCAAGGTCGGCCAGCAGCCGCGACCAGGAAAAGTTTTTGCGCGCCACGATCTCGTGCGCGGCGTCCAGCACGAAACGTTGTTCAGGCGTGAGCGCTTGCGTGACGACCTCGGCTGTTCTCACCAGCACCTGCTCACGCTGACGCAATTCCACGACATCACGCTCGACTTGATCGGCCCGCGCTTGCGCCTGCCGGCCCGCACTGACGATAAAGAGCAGCCCCAGCACCGAGACGCACGCCACCGTCACCGCGATTGTCCACGGCAACGTGCGATTGCGAAAGGGCTGACTGGCCAGATTGAGCTGATCGATCACTCGTTTTGTAGCCTCACGTAAAACCTGTGATGCCTATACAGCAGTTGCAGTCGGGGTGCTTCGGCGAAGGCTCAAAGGCAGCATAACCTCTGCGCTGAGGCGGCGCAACCGACCGCGCGGAGAGGCCAAACGCACCGCCGAACGCCGCGCTCAACCTTACACGCACGCGGCCTCACAAGGTTGCAAAAACAGTAGGCGGTAGGCGGTAGGCAGTAGGCAG
>JANMAD010000175.1:0-2179 GCA_031359515.1 Acidobacteriota bacterium
GGGGCTACAGATCGCTACGCTGCTCGGCTTGACCTACACCAACTCACAGTTCTCCGGCACGACGGCCAACGGGTTCCTCGGACTTGGCGGCAATCCGACGCCACCGGGCGTGCAGAACAGCGATAACTTAGGCTCGTTCGCGCTGGCGAACACGACGAACACCTACAAAGGCAACACGATCACCTTGCGCGTGACGATTACCGCCCCCACCGGCATCAGCGGCGGTGGCTCAACTCTCTTCAGCGCTACGCTGGTTGGTAGTGTGACCAGCACGGGCAATGGCGGGGTATTGGTTGACTTCAACAACACGCCGCAGTTGTTCACCTTCTCGTTCGTCAACGGTCAGGGGCAGACGGTGAACGGCTCGTTCCTGTTCGCCGTCAACGACGTGGCGATCAATCCCGGTCAGACCGCCTCGGTGACGGGTCAGATCACGGCCGCGCAGCAGTCGTCCGTGCCCGAACCAGCCACGATGCTGTTGCTCGGCACTGGCTTGGCGGGAGTCGCTGCCCGCATTCGCCGCCGGCGCAAAAGCGCATAGGCATTAAGTTTTCTGTTGCTCCGCAGGTGGGCCGGATCGCAACCCGATCCGGCCCGCTTTTTTCCTTGCATATTGATTCCCGCCGGATAGCTTTTTCTGGAGAACCACCGGCATTAACTATTTCAGATAGATACAACGGACGGAACGGCGAATGTAGCGGCAGGCAAGCGGGGAGAGCGCGAAGAAGGCGCTCTTTTTTATTTGCCCGCTAGTCGCGCGTTGCTGCCGCCGCTCAGACCTGTTTGACCACTGCCCGCCTGCTCCTTATCATCACCTCCGTGCGCAAAGTAATCACAGCCGCGGAGATGCGCGAGGTTGACCGGCTGACCACGGAACGCTACGCCGTGCCCTCGCTGCTGCTCATGGAGACGGCCGCCCGCATGGTCGCCAGTGCCCTTGCCGCCCGTTTCAATCATCAACTCGCAGACCGCCGCGCGCTCGTCCTCTGTGGGCGCGGCAACAATGGCGGCGACGGGGCAGCACTGGCGCGGCAGTTGTGGCTTGCGGGCGCGCACGCCCACATCGTGCTGTTCGGACAGCTCGCAGAGACACGCGGCGACGCCCGCACCAATTTCGAGATCGTGCGCCGACTGGCGGGCACGAAACCAAACGACGGTGAAACGACGGCCGCCCTCTCCTTCCGCGAATGTGCAACTGCTACGGAGTGGGCGGCCGAGTTTACTAACGGCGACTATGATGTAATCGTGGATGCGCTCTTCGGCACAGGTCTGACGCGGCCGCTCGCCGGTCTGTTCCAACAGGTCGTGCGCGATCTGGAAAATGTGCCTGCACAATGTGCGGAGGCCCGCCCGCTCATCGTTTCACTCGATCTTCCTTCGGGACTGGATGCAGACTCGGCCGCGCTTATCGGCGACACAGTCCGGGCCGATCTGACTGTCACCTTCACCGCGCCGAAGCCGACGAACGTGCTGCCGCCCGCCGCACACTGCAACGGCCAACTCGTCATCGCCGACATCGGCTCGCCCGCTGCACTGCTCGCGGAAACAGGCGCGCAACTTTTTCTGACAGATGCCGGTGACGCCCGCACATGGCTCAAGCAGACGCGCTATGCGCCCGACTCTTACAAGAGCACGCATGGGCACGCGCTCATTATCGCCGGCTCGCGGCACATGACGGGCGCGCCCGTGCTGACGTGCGCGGCCGCGATGCGCGCGGGCGCGGGGCTTGTGACCGTCGCGACGCCCGTCTCGGCGCACGCGGCCGTCGCGGCGCGCATCATGCCCGAAGTGATGACGGCGACGCTCGCGGAGACCGGGCGCGGCGCGGTCAACGCAGAGGCGTTGGCAGAGGCGCAACGATTAAGTGTGCGCGCTGATGTCGTCGCGCTCGGCCCCGGACTGACCGCAGATGACGAAGGTACACGTCGCTTCGTGCGCGCTGTCGTCGAGCAACGCAGCACACCGCTCGTTATTGACGCCGACGGCTTGAACGCGCTCGCGCCTTGGCCCACAGAGTTGCAAGGCACAAGCGCGCTCCCGCTCATCCTCACGCCGCACATCGGCGAGATGCGGCGACTGTTGGGTAGAGATGAAAAGGATGCCCTCACGGATCGCGTGCAGGCCGCGCGCGAGTTTGCCATTACACATAAGCTGATTCTCGTCTTGAAAGGTGCGCGCA
>JANMAD010000204.1:0-4494 GCA_031359515.1 Acidobacteriota bacterium
TGCCCGCCGCGCTGTTACTCATCGCATTTGCTGGCGGCTGATTGGCATAAACGCCTGTAGCTGACTGCGCCGCCCAGACGTTTCCGCCCGGGGTCGCGGCGCTGCGGGTGTTCGTGCCGCCGACGCAGGCGGCCGCGTGCGTGTGGGTCGGTATCTGCTGCGTGGTCAGCGTCACCGACTCCTCGCCGCCCTGCTGGCCGATAACGAAGTTACTACCCTGATGTATGGGCAGACGACTGCTCAGGTTCGGCAGCGCAAAAGTGGACTGTCCGTCGCCGCCATAGGTCGTGCCAATTAGAGTAAAGAGCGCATCGTTCTCCGAGATGGGCAGCAGTTGCCCTTGGCACAGTGCCCAGCCTGCCGGCGCAAAGTTGCCGCCGAACATTCGGATTTCTCCGATAAATGGTTGTGACATGAATCATCCTCCGCTGGTTTTACTTTCGTGTCCGCTAGAGGCTGGCGCGAAGCGCACGCACTGGCCTCCGACCGGGGAATGGGATTCTAGTGCTGTAATTAACCGCTTGTTCTAATGCTAACCCTGAGGCGATGCCTGTTAAGGCGTACTAAACTGGAGTGTGGCCGCCTGACGTGATTTGGACAAAACCTTACGACGAAGCGGAGGCATACTAAGCTGTTCACTGCCAGAATGCAAGTTAATTTCTCGCGCCCCGAAATTGCCAACGCGCAGATGTTTACGCTGATAGTTTCTCTTGTGCAGAGCGATAATTCGTGCTAACGTCTGCGAGCCATTCAGCACCGCTGCTCTTAAGCACAGGGTTTACAAGTTTCTTCCAAGGGTCGTATCACTTAAAATTATTCCGCGTTCTCTGCTTTAGTACACCGAGGAGCGTAAGCACATGCCAATTTCCCGCCGCCACTTCCTCCGCACGGGGGCTATCGCCTTCGCCGCCGCCGGTGCGCCCATGAGTCTCAGTGCCTTGGCCGCGGCAGGCCGGTCGCCCGGCAAAGGCAACGCGCGGCAACCGGGCGCAATGCTCCCACTGATGAGTAAAGCGACTTTCGCGCCCCACTTGCACACCGTCTTCCTCATCCATTCGCAGGACGGGCAAGAGATACTCGCCGAGTTGATCGAGGTGCGCGACAGCGGTCCCGCGCGCCAGCAGAAGGCGAACGCGCGTGCCGGGCGCGAGTGCTTCTCGCTCGCTTTCCGCACCACCGCCCACCCGCCGCTCGCGCAGGACACATACCGGGTTGAGCATCGCATGCTCGGTCAGTTCGATCTGTTCATCGGGACTGTGCCGGGTAAGAAGCGGGGGCAGGTTTACGAAGCGATCATCAATCACCAGCGCGCCTGAAAAATGTCCCGGACGGTGTTGTGACGGTCAGAACTAAGGCACGCGCATGCGCCGGCCAGACTCTCGCCGACGAAAGCGGCGCGCTGCCGCGCCCGACGCTTCTGTGGTGATCACCGAGCGCGCCGCCCGACTACTTTATCCATCCTCCAGCTTAGTCTTATCTTCTTCTTGCGCATGCCGCCGGCCATTGCCGTCGGCTTCGCGTCTCGGCACGGCGCGGTCGTACGTCAACGAGCAAAGGAGCGCTCTGTTTAATGAAGCTTAGCGGTGCGGACATCATGCTGGCCGGGGGCGGAGTGGTCGCGCTGCATCCGGTCGCCCCCGAAGATGAAGCCTTTCTGCTCGACCTCTATGCCAGCACGCGCGCGGACGAGCTCGCGCAAGTGCCGTGGAGCGCGGAGCAGAAACAAGCCTTCGTACGCATGCAGTTCGACGCGCAACGGCGCGAGTACGACGCGCGCTTTCCTGACGCCGAGTACGACGTGATCCGGCTCGACGGTCAACCCATCGGCCGGCTCTGGATCGGCCGGGATGCAACACAGATCAGACTGCTCGACATCGCGCTGTTGCCAGAGGCGCAGAATCGCGGCGTCGGCGGGGCGCTCTTACGACTGCTGATCGCGGAAGCGCGCCAGACAGGCAAGCAGTTGCGCCACATGGTCTTCATGTCGAATCAGAATGCGAAACGTTTCTACGAACGCCTCGGCTTCCGCGTCATTGAAGATTTAGGCGCATATCAACACATGGAATGGCAGGCGGGCGCGGCCGGTGATGACGACGCTACTTTGAGTAGTTGAACACGGCTTCATAGCAAAAACCGTTCGCGTTGCGCGCTACGGGGACGAGGAAGATGTCGTGCGTGCCCAGTTGCTCGTGCTCCAACGCATACACGTTCTGCGGCATAAAACTGTCCGCCGGGCCATTGAAGAAGACGGAAAAGCGTTCCATCCCGCCCTGCTCCATCGCTTGACTCCGCCAACCTTTAACCTCGATCAATTCCAATTCAATCGGCTGTGGCGATTCAACGCGCACGCGGAACATAGTGTGCAGTTGTTGCGTGAAGACTGCTTCGGTCAGATTCGCTGACATCTAAAAATGCTCCTAGTCTGAGCCAGCACGCCAAGCTCAATCTGCGTGGCCCACCTCTTCGAGAAACTGCGCGTCGAAGGGGCGCGGCAGCAGGAAAGCCATTTGCAGCGTCTCTGTCTCGCCGTTCAGGTTCGTGAGCGTAACGGGAATGTCGCCGCAGAACTCCCAGATGATCTGGCGGCACGCACCGCACGGTGGCGTCAACCGTTCTGTGTCGGCCGCGACCGCGATCCGTTTGAACCGCCGCGCGCCTTCCGAGAGCGCCTTCCAGATCGTCACCCGCTCGGCGCACATCGTCAATTCATACGCCGCGCTCTCAATGTTGCAGCCGGTGTAAATCGTCCCGTCCTCGGCTTCGAGCGCCGCGCCGACGCAGAATTTAGAAAACTGTGCGAGCGCGCAATCGCGCGCCTCAATCGCAGCCGTGACCAACTCGTCTTGCACCTGCAAACTCAAACTTTGCTCCTCTCGCCTCCGTCAGACTAGCTGCGCGGCAGGCGTGCGCCGTTCACTCTCCCGCGCCAGCCGCTCGCGGATTTTGCCGCTCAATAGATCGATGCTCACCATATTATGCCCGCCTTCGGGAATAATCACATCCGCCGCGCGTTTCGACGGCTCGACGAACTGCATGTGCATCGGTCTAACGGTCGCCAGATACTGCTCGATGACCGAATCAACCGTGCGCCCGCGCTCGGCCACATCGCGGCGCAGACGGCGAATGAAGCGTATGTCGTCCGGCGTGTCCACGAACACTTTGATGTCCAACTCTTCCAGCAGACGCGGCTCGGCGAAGATGAGTATGCCTTCGACGATGATGATCAGCTTCGGCTCGATGCGTTGCGTTTCGGGCAGCCGCCGGTCGTGCTTGAAATCATAGACCGGCAGGTCAACCGCCCGTCCCGCCTTGAGCGCACGCACGTGCGCGACAAATAAATCGTTATCCAGCGCATCCGGATGATCGAAATTGACCTGCTGCCGATAGTCGCGCGGCAACTGATCGAGGTTGCGGTAATAAGAGTCCTGTTGCAGGAACGCGACATCAGCCGTGCTAACAGATTCCAGAATCTTGTTAGCCACCGTCGTCTTGCCCGACCCCGTGCCGCCGCAAATGCCGATGATCATAATCCGTGCTCGCCGTTCAACTTGGGTATGACTCGTCGCAGCAACTCGCTGAACGTCTCGCGCACACGCTCGCCGGTCTCGATCACTTCGGCGTGATCAATCGGCTTGTCTAGCACGCCCGCGGCCATGTTGGTGATGCACGAGATGCCTAGCACTTTGATGCCCATGTGCCGCGCGACAATCGCTTCGGGCACGGTGGACATGCCGACGGCGTCCGCGCCCGCCGCGCGCAGCATGCGTATCTCGGCGGGCGTCTCGTAGCTCGGCCCCGATAGCGCCGCGTAGATGCCGCGCCGCAGTTCCAAGCCCATCGCGTGCGCTTCATGACTGACGATCTCTTGATACTCGCGGTCATAAACTTCCGTCAGATCAGGAAAGCGCGGGCCGAAGCGCGCATCGTTCGCGCCGCGCAAGGGGTTCGTGCCGATTAAATTCAGATGATCGCTAATGAGCATCAGCGCGCCCTGCTTGAGACTGTTATTCAAACCGCCCGCCGCATTCGTCAGCACGAGCGTCTTGACGCCGAGCAGACCGAGCGTGCGAATGGGGAAGGTCACGTCTTCCCACTCGTAGCCTTCGTAATAATGAAACCGCCCTTGCATCACCGCGACGGGCACGCCGTCAACCTTGCCTAGCACGAGTCGCCCCGCATGGCCCTCGACGGTCGAGCGCGCGAAGCCCGGTATCTCCGCATAATCGAGCGCGGACGCATCCGCGAGTTCATCCGCGAACGCGCCGAGACCGCTGCCCAACACGAGCGCGAGGCGCGGCTCGTCCGCCGCCCGCGCGCGAATCACACGTGCCGCATGCGCCGCACGTTCATACAAAGTGGTGGGAGCGAGTTCTTCAGACATAAATTGTCCGTTGTCCGTTGTCAGTAATCAGTCGTTCTCTGTTACTTCAGTTGCCTGTTTCATCTTTAGCGTATTGCTACTGCCACAAGCACAACGGACAACTGACCACTGAC
>JANMAD010000207.1:0-4194 GCA_031359515.1 Acidobacteriota bacterium
CATGAGATAGACGGATTCGAGTTTATTGTTCTCGTAGAACGCGCGCACGATCTCCGGCAAATCCTTGCGCGTGAACGGCTCGCCGCCCGCGAGGATCAGCACGCCGAGATTGCCGCCCAACGTCTCCGAGACGCGCTGCAACTCGTGCGTCTTCATCTGCAACTTCTTGCGCGGCCGGTCGTCCAACTCGTCCGTAAAAAAGCAGTGCGTGCAGCGCATGTCGCAGACCGACGTGACGAGGATGTTGAGTAACACGGGCGCGAACGGCTGGCCGATGGCCAGTTTCGCGTACCGTTTCAAGAGTTCTTTCGTCGTGTAATCCATGATGGCCCTTCGTAAAAAACGCGCGCTGGCAACCGGCGCGCAAACGGTGTCGCGGGACGAAAATTGCGACGAGTCAATGTAACGTGGCAGCGCGGCAAAAGCAAACATTAGGCATGGCCGCCCGCGCACTATCTTTGATGCAAATTTCCGCTTTCCCGGTCGCCACGAACTTTGATACCCAGCGTGCGCATGCGCCGGTAGAGATGGCTGCGATCCATGCCGAGCAGTTCGGCGGCGCGCGTGACGTTGCCTTCGGTTTCGGCGAGTTTGAGTTTGATGAAATCGCGCTGATGCGCCTCGCTCGCCTCTTTGAAGGAGGAAAATTTGTGCGGCGCGGGCGCGGGCGCTTCGCCGCCGAGCGCGGGCAGATCGTGCGCGCCGACCTTCTGCTTGCCGTGCATGATCACCACGCGCTCGACCGTGTTACGCAACTCGCGCACGTTGCCCGGCCACGTGTAGTCCTGCAACGCCGCCAGCGCATCCGACTCAAACCGCTTCGCCGCTTTGCCGTAAGCCTGCGAAAATTTTTGATTGAAATGTTCGACTAACTGCGGCACGTCTTCGCGCCGTTCACGGAGCGGCGGCAGTTCAAACGGGATGACGTTCAGGCGATAGAAGAGGTCGGGGCGAAAATTGCCGCGCTCGATTTCGAGGTCGAGTTGCTTGTTGGTCGCCGCGATCACGCGCACGTCCACGCTGACGGCTGTGCCGCTGCCCACGGGCGCGAACCGTTGCTCTTCCAGCACGCGCAAGACCTTCGCCTGCACGCGCTGGCTCATGTCGCCCACCTCATCGAGAAACAGCGTCGCGCCGTCCGCCAGTTCAAACTTGCCGCGCTTCGCCGCCGTCGCGCCCGTGAACGCGCCCTTGACGTGCCCGAACAACTCCGACTCGATCAACTCTTCGGGAATGGCCGCGCAATTCAATTCAATGAACGGCCCGCCCGCCCGTCGCGACTGCGCGTGGATCGCATGCGCGACCAACTCTTTGCCCGTGCCCGATTCGCCGTAGATCAGCACGCGCCCGTCCGTCGGCGCGACCGCCGCGATCTGTTTGCGCAACGCGCGCATCGCCACCGACGCGCCCACCATCTCGTACTCGCCCGCCTGCGCCGTCAATTCCGCATTCACACGCTCAAGCTGGCGTTGGCGCAACGCGTTCCTGATGGTCAGCGTGATCTTCTCAATCGAGAGCGGCTTCTCGACAAAATCGAATGCGCCCAACTTCGTCGCACGCACGGCCGTCTCGATATTGCCATGCCCGGAGATCATCACCACCGCGCAGTCCGCGCCCGCCTCGCGCAGCCGCGCCAGCGTCTCCAACCCGTCAATCCCTTTCAGCCACACGTCCAACAGTAGACAACCAAAACCGCGTTGCTCCAACGTCTTCAGACACTCTTCGCCCGATGCCACCGCTTCAACTGCGTAGCCTTCATCTTCCAACACGCCGCGCAACGTCTCGCGTATGCCGCGCTCGTCGTCAACGATGAGAATTGAGTCAGCCATAAAAAAAGAGGTCAGAGGTCAGAGGCTAGAGGTCAGTGAAAGCATGATTGTTAACTTTGAACTTTGAACCTTGAACTTGAGACTGTCTGACCTCTAACCTCTGACCTCTAACCTCTGTATTTCGTCCGTGACGGGTAATTCGACGACGAATTTCGCACCGTGCGGGCGGTTGGCTTCGGCGCGAATGCGCCCCCCGTGCTCGGTGATGATGCGCTGGACGATGGCGAGACCGAGTCCTGTGCCGCGCCCGCGCGTGGAGAAATAAGGTTGAAAGAGACGCTGGAAATCGGGTCGTTCGATGCCGTGCCCTGTGTCCGCAATTTCGACGAGTAGCAGGCCGCGCGCGGGGTCGTGCGCGGTGGCGACGGTGACGCGGCGCTCGGCTGCGGTCTGTTCGGTCATCGCTTCGAGCGCGTTATCGATCAGGTTGACGAAGACGCGGCGCATCTGTTCGGCGTCGAGCATGGCGGCGGGCAGCGTGCGCGCGAGATGCACGTCGAGCCGCACGCCCGCGAGCCGGTCTTCGTAGAGCGCGACGGCTTGGCGCACAACCTCGTTCAAGTCCGCCGCTTCGAGCCGCGCGTGCGGCAAACGCGCGAAGCGCGAGAACTCATCCACCATCGCCTTTAAGCCCGCCACCTCGCGCGTGATCGTGGCCGTGCATTCGTCCACGATGCGCGCCACCCGTGCCTGCTCCGCGTACTCACGCGCATGATCGTTGCCATTGCCGTTGTCCGCGCGATGAAAGTTTCGCGCGATGCGCTCGGCGGAAAGCTGGATCGGCGTGAGCGGGTTTTTGATCTCGTGCGCCATGCGGCGCGCGACTTCGCTCCACGCGGCGGCGCGTTGGGCGGCCAGCAATTCGGATAAGTCTTCGATCACTAACACGACGCCGCGCGTTGCACTGACGGCTGGCCCCAAGGCGGTCGCGGTCAACGCCACCGGCAGCCCTGCGCTGTCCACGCCACTACCACTGTTCGCGCCGCGTGCCAACTCCATCTGCCACGCCGCGCGCCCCGTGCGCCGTGCGCGTTGCAGCACACGATCAAGCACAGCGCGATCTTCCGTCGTCGTGATCTCCGCGAGTGACGTGCCCGGCGCGGGTGCGGTAGCGAGCCGCAGCATCAACAGTGCCGCCGCGTTGATCGTCGTGACGCGATCCTGTGCGTCGAGCGAGACGACGCCGGTCGAGAGCGATTCCAGCACGGTCTCGATGTAGTTGCGCCGCTCATCGAGCGCGAGATTTTTTTCGCGCAGTTCGCCCGCTCCCGCGTCGATGTGCCGCCGGTTCTCTTCGAGTTGCGCGGTCATCTGATTGAACGAGCCGGCCAGCACCGCGAACTCGTCTTCGGCCAGCGCCGTGATGCGATGCGACAGATTACCCTGTGCCACTTCGTCCGCAGCTTCGGCGAGCGCGCGGATGGGCATGCCGATGCCGCGCGCCAGATGGATCGCGGCCCACGTCGCCGCGAAGAGCAAGAGCAGCGTCAACAAGCCCAAAGTGGACAGCCCCAGCATACGCACTTTGCGTTGCCGCATGCGCAGATGCTCGAAGTTTTCCGCACCAGCAACAATCTTATCAAGCCGCGAGTCCGACATGCTCGCACGCGCGACCAACAAGGCACGTCCATCGCCGAGCGGTACAGCGTCGGCAATGATTCCTCCGGCAGTGGTGAACGGCAACTGATCAGTTGCGTTATTTTGCCAGCGCCACAGCGCAGTCTTCAGTGCGCCCGCGAGTTCTTTACTGCGCATGAAATCAACGCCCGCCTCGAAGCGCAATGCACCATCAGCGATTCCATCCGGCGCGGCTATCGCGATGGCGGCAAAATTTCCCTGTGCGATTAGTTGTTCGATTGGCAGTGGCGTGCCCGTCGCAGGTGACTGTTGCAGCGCGAGCGCGGCCACACGCGCCGTCTCGCGCAGAGCTTGCGCCTGCTGCGTCAAGTCTTCACCGCGCGCGAGCTTCGCTTCCTTCACTACATCTTCGGGGATGCGCCCAAACCATTTTTCGAGTGAGCGATTGAGGAAGATGTAAGAGAAGACAGCCATGGCCGTGATCGGCAGCAGACTGACCGTGATGAAATAGACGATCAGGCGCGTCTTGATCTTCGAGCCGAGAATGCGCGCACGTCGCTCGCGGCGCAGTTTGAGCAGGTTGCGCACGAAGATGAACGCGAAGACGATGAAGGCGACGAAGTTGAGCGACGAGAGCGCGTAGAGTGTGAGCGTGTCGGTGGCCGTGTCGGGCGTGACAACCTCCCACAACCCAAAGACCTGTAAGCCCACGAGGACGAACAAGAGCGCCAAGACCAAGCCGCCCAGCAGCCACGGCGCGCCGCGTCGGCGCACCGGCGGCTCGCCC
>JANMAD010000259.1:0-3824 GCA_031359515.1 Acidobacteriota bacterium
AGCGTCGCCGTGGTTAATTTCATCACCGACCTTGCGTACACGGCGCTCGACCCGCGCATCAGCTACGGACGGAGCAGCAATTGATGACCGAGGCGGCGACGACAGGCGAGCGCGCGCCCGAAGGCTTCGGCTTTTGGCGCAGTTTTAAGCAGAGCCGGACGGCGTCGGCGGCTCTCATTGTGCTGGCGCTTTTCGTCTTCTCAGTAGCCTGCGCCGAACAGATCGCGCCGCGCGACCCGCAGAAAACTTCAGACGAGGCCCTCCAACCGCCCTCCGCGAAGTTTCCTTTCGGCACAGATGATCTCGGACGCGACGTTTTCAGTGGAGTTGTACATGGTGCCAGAGTGTCTCTCTCGGTCGGTGTCATCGTCGCCGTCTTGAGCGGGTTTTTCGGCGCGTTGGTCGGGCTGACTGCCGGGTACGCGGGCGGGCGACTCGACGATCTGCTGATGAGGCTCACAGAGCTTTTTCTCGTCCCGCCGAGATTCTTTCTGGCGCTCGTCGCCGCTGCGCTCTTCGGCTCTACTTTTTTTACGCTTGTCGCCGTGTTGAGCATTACTTACTGGCCGCTAACGGCGCGACTCGTCCGGGCGGAAGTCTTGTCCCTCAAAGGGCGTAGCTTCGTTGAAGCCGCCCGCGCGATGGGGGCCAGCCCCGCGCGCATCCTGTTTCACGACATCCTGCCCCACGCCCTGCCGCTTGTCGTGACGAACATGACGCTGATGGTCGGCAGCGTGGTACTCGTCGAAGCCGCGTTGGAGTTCATCGGACTCGGCGAAGCCAACCACATCACCTGGGGCTACATGCTGCACAACGGCCAGCACTTCATCCGCGACGCATGGTGGGTACTATTCTTCCCGACGCTCGCGATTTCCCTGCTCGTCCTCGCCCTCAACGCAGTGGGCGATGCCCTCAACCACGCGCTCGACCCCAAATCCCAGAGCGGGTTATCCTGATAAAGCGATATGAGTTGGAGAATGTTGCTTCTATGTATGAACGGGACAATTGAGTTCATTTGTGCGAGGTCATTGTCATCATGCGCCAGCAATTCGCGGACAATGTCACTCACTTTATTTCTCAGAATTTAAGCAGAACGGCAGCTCATCGCGGTGACAACTTGGCACTTGTCTAAACTTTCGACAATTCCGCACCAGATACACCCGCCCGTCTTCGGTCTTCGCCTCTAGCCCATTCAGTGTTTCAGTCAAAGGCTCCCTCTGCCGATTCTGGAGTTGTGAAATACGTTGTTGTACTCTTGCCGCCCTCGCGAAAGTTTGTTTTGACGGCTGCTCTCCCCCGCTGACGGGTTGGAGCCGCCGGCCAAACCACAGGCTTACCTTCCTCGCCTCTGTCTGCCCCTCGTGTTTTGTGTCTTGTCACGGAGGCCCCAATGAACCACCCAAACGTAATTCCCACGCGCGTCATTTACCCGATCTTGACGCTCATCCTGCTGGCGACGATGGCGACGTCCGCGTCCGCCCAAAAGGCGACTCCCGCGCCCGCCCCTGCGGCTCCGGCCAGCGAACTTCAGAGAACGTGCGATGCCGGCGACGCGAAGGCTTGCGCCAAGCTCGGCTTGAGCTATCACTTGGGATCAGGTGTTCCCCAAGATCACGCGAAAGCGGCATCTCTCTTTGCCCGGGCCTGTGAGGGCAATGTGATGGAAGGTTGCGTCATCCTTGGTTCCAAGTACGAAGAAGGCAGCGGCGTGTCCAAGGATTTATCGAAGGCGGCGCTGCTCTACGCCAGGGCCTGTCAGGGAAATTATATGGGTGGATGTTACCTCCTTGCCGACGCTTATGCCCGTGGCAATGGCGTCCCGCAAGACTATGCCAAAGCCGCGGCGCTCCACGCCAGGGCGTGTGACAACAACCAGCCGGCGTCCTGTTCCGGTCTTAGCACCTTATATGCGGAGGGTCGGGGTGTTCCCAAAGATCAAGCGAAGGCGGCGGCACTTCAGTCCCGTGCCTGTGAAGGGAATTATATGAAGGGATGCGGCGCCCTTGCTTTCTATTACGCCGCGGGCCGGGGCGTCCCGCAAGACTACGCCAAAGCCGCGACACTCTACGCCAAGGCCTGTGAGGCCAAGGACGCTCATTCCTGTTCCAGTCTCGGCGCTCTCTATAAGGTCGGTCGGGGCGTGCCGCAGGATTATGCGAAGGCGGCGACGCTTTATGCCCGGGCTTGTGAGGGAAAGAGTGCGGACGGGTGCAACAAACTTGCCGCTCTTTACGAGAGCGGCGACGGGGTAGCCCGGAACCCACGTCAGGCGGCGGAGCTATTCGCCCGCGCCTGCACCCTCGGTGAAAAGTCCGCCTGCGAACGGGTTCCTGCCGGCGCGTCAGCCGCCACACCTCAAACTAAACCACCTGCAGCCGCAGTAACCGCTCCGGCAGCACCGACGGGCGCAGGAGGCATCGGGACATCTGCCAGGCAACTTCACGAGGCCTGCGACGCCGGCGATGCACTGGCTTGCAATAGTCTAGCTCAGCGCTATAACACCGGATCAGGAGTGCCGGAAGATCAGGCAAAGGCGGCGGCGTTCTTCGCCAAGGCCTGCGACGGCAACTATCCGGCGGCCTGTACCAGCCTCGGCACCCGGTATATATCCGGTGGCGGCGTGCCGAAAGATCAAACGAGGGCGGTGGCGCTTTTCGCCCGTGCGTGTAACGCTCAGTACATGCTCGGTTGCACCAACCTGGGGATTTGCTACGAGCGAGGTGTGGGCGTGCCGCAGGATCTGGCGAAGGCGAGGGCACTCTACACCAAAGCCTGCGAGGATAACTATCCGGGGGGCTGTGCCGGTCTTGGCAACATGCATAAAGATGGACGAGGTGTTCCTCGAGATCTGGCGAAGGCGGCGACGCTCTTCGCCCGAGCCTGTGAGGGCAAAGAAATGGTCGGTTGCCACAACCTTGCCCAAATCTACTTTGGGGATGGTCGCGGCGCTCCCCAGGATCTAGCGAAGGCGGCGGCACTCCACGCCCGCGCCTGCGAGGGTAACTATCTAAATTCTTGTAACACCCTCGGCGCTCTGTATGGTGCAGGTCTGGGTGTTCCGCAGGATCAAGTAAAAGCGGTGACACTCTTCGCCAAGGCCTGCGAGGAAAAGAACGGTACTGGGTGTTCCAATCTTGCCAAGCGGTATGAGAAAGGCCTGGGAGTTCCACAAAACCTACAGCAGGCGGCGGCGCTCTTCGCCCGCGCTTGCACCCTCGGTGAAAAGTCCGCCTGCAACCGGGTGCCCGGCGGCGGATCGGCAGCCGTCACCCAGACCGCACCTGCCGGCGCGGCACCCTCTGCGGCGGCCCCGTCCGACGCCGGCCTCGGCTTCGAGATCATGGGCGTGAAACTCGGCACCGATATGTTCCCCGTGGTCAGGCGCAGCATTGACGCGCGCCGGGCGACGATGTCCATCGGCGGTAACGAGGGTCTCGGCTCATTCCGCGTGTATGCCCGTGAAGGCGACTTCAGCGACATGGATCGGCGGGTGCAGTATGTCGCCTACGACTTCGACCGCGACGATGATGCCGGGCGCTTGTTGGCCGTGACGCTCACTTTCCCGCGCGGCACGAAGGCCGGACGGAGTCAGGTTTTGCGAGATCGTCTGGCGTTCCTGACGGAAAGGTGGGGCGCAGCAAGATCCGGGTCATCAAGTCACCTTCAATTTTCCACTCCTTTCGGCGTGCGCGTGACTTTGGCTGATGATACGAAAAACGAGTTGGTGCATGAGAGCTACGTCCTCCTCGCGGGAGTACCCGGGCGTTAGGCGTCCGTCTCGGCTGAACCATGAATGCCACGATCTTCACTGAGCCGGTTCTAAC
>JANMAD010000284.1:0-5799 GCA_031359515.1 Acidobacteriota bacterium
CGCCCGCCCGCGCGCAATTCGGTCGTCAAGTCAGCAATGATTTCGCGCCCGGCACGCCGGAACGTCTGCCCATCTGCATCGCCTGCTTCATCCTCGGCGCGTTTAACCTTTGCTGCTGCGGCACGCTCCAGCCTGCGTAGAAACTTCGCTTGCAAAGCCTCAAGCGCAGGCTCTGCGAGTGCCAAAGCTAAGGAAACGCGCGCACGCTCGCGTCTTCGTTGGCGCGCGGCGATCAGCAAACTTAAGCCAAGCGTGATGTCCGGCTCCGCCGCCCGCGCCAACTCTTCGAGCGCGCTGATCGCCACGTCCTCATCCCGCACGCGGCCTAACGCATCCGCCAGTTTGCGCAAACCACGCCACGGCAACTTGCGCCGCAGGTACGGGGCAAAATCTCTGAGCGCGCTGCGCAGCCGGCGCGAAGCCACGCGCATATCATGCACCCCTTCAGGGTCAGACCAATCGAGCGCGGCCGTGCGCAAGGCGCACATCTCCCCCAAGCGCGTGCGCAAAACCAACGCGATGGCCGTGCGCGCACTCGCGTCACAAGCCAGCTCATTTATGTCGCTCGCTTTAGCCATTGATTATGATTACCGTGTCCTCAGCCCTTCCGCACAACTAATTCACAGGCGAACGCCTGCTCGAAGAGATCGCATTTCTGCTCCACCGCCCACAACTCCTGCTCGCAAGTTTGCGCGCTGTGCAGCACGAGCCGCACGGTCTTATCAACCAGTTCGCAGGTCACGTCCATCACGCGCCCGTCGTGGCTGCGGTCGAGCGCATCGGCGATCCGCAGGATTCCGCTCAGCCGGTTGACTGTTGTCCGGTCGGCGGGCCCCAGCGCGGCATAGTCTGCGTGCCGTTCGCGCGGCAGTGTGGCGCGATGATAGCGCGCGACATTGGCAATCACTTCGCGCTCGGCTTCGGAGAAGCCGGTCAACTCGGAATTTTTGATCAGGTAGAGCGCGTGCTTGTGGTGCGCTTCGTGCGCGATGTGATAGCCGATGTCGTGCAAAAGCGCGGCGGCAGCCAGCAGCGTACGCTGATGGCGCGTCAGTTTGTACGCGCCGGTCAAGCCGTCAAAAATATTCTCCGCCAGCCGCGCTACTTGCTGCGCGTGCGCCTCTTCATAGCCGAAGCGACGGCCGACCGCATGCACACCAAGCAACCGCTGATCGGCCACGTCCGGCACGGGTGGACGCGCCTCCGCTTCCAGCTCGCGCAAGTGATTGATGATAACGCCCTCGCGCAAAGCGAAGTCGCACGTGCGCAACACGCCGATGCCGAGCGCACGCATCGTGCCTTCGAGAATCTGGCCGCCCGCAACAATGATCTCCGCGCGTTGCGCGCTGATCCCCGTCATGCTGCGCCGTTCAGTCACGGGCGCGGCGGCAAGCTGTTGATTGATCCGTTCGAGTTGGCTCAAGCCGATCTCGACGCCGGCCGGTTGCGCGCCCTGTGTCTTGCGATCAGTCGCCTGCAACGCCGCGCCGAGGGCGAGGATCGTGCCCGACGTGCCGGTCGCATCCTGCCAGTTGTGCCCTTTCAATTCGCGTACGGGCCGTTCGAGCGCGGCCCTTATCTGTTCGCGTAATGCGCGCAACTCTTTCGGCTTGATGGGATCGGTCGTGATCAGCTCTTCAGTGAGACCCACTGCGCCGAGGCGAAGTGAATAGAGCGCGAGCGCCATGCCATCGCGCATCAGCGAGATTTCGGTCGAGCCGCCGCCGATGTCAATGTTGACGAGTGTCGCGCCGGGCGTAGCGCATCCTTGCGCCGCGGCCACGCCGATCAAACGGGCCTCTTCGATGCCGGACAGCACATCAATATGCACGCCCGTCCGCTGCTTTACCTGTTTGATAAAGGCGCGGGCATTACGCGCCTCGCGGACTGCGGCCGTGGCAATCGCGATCACTTGCTCCGCGCCGCGCGCTTCCGCAATCGAGTGAAAGCGCTTGATGCAATCGGCGGCGCGCTCAACGGCATCGGGCGCAAGCAAGCCGGCGCGCAGTGTGTCGTGCCCGAGCCGGACAGACTCTTTCTCGCGCGCCAGCACGGCAAACGAATCGCCGGCCGTCGCTTCGACGACCACCAGCTTGATCGAGTTTGACCCGATGTCAATCGCGGCGAGTTTCAAATCAGCCCCGCGCCCTTCCCTTGTGTGCTCGCCCCTTGCTGGTCGCGCAGTTGCTCATCCTGCGCCATGCTCGTCGGCTCGCCGAGCGCGCCGGTGGCCGGCTGAAGTACGGTCGGCTGTGTCGTATCGGCAGGTGTGATGCGCGGTGTGCGGCGGTTGATAACACGCGCGACGGCGCGCCGCAGATCAGCCGCGACTCGTTGCAACGGCCGCGAGGCATCTATTACCTGAAAACCGTACTCGCCCGTCATCTGTTCAAACTCATTCAGCATCTGTGTCTGGTACTCGACAAAGCTATCGTAGAGATCAGCGCCGAGATACATGTCCGTGCCCGACTCCCAGTAGTCAAAGCCGCGGCCGGAAATGACGAGCCGCTCCGCCAACTCCCGCGCGGACTGGATGCGTAGATAGAAAACCGCATCGGGGACGAGCGCGATGCCATAGATGGCGCGCATCCACGCCGGGTCTGCGCCGCGCACCACAGCGCGGGCAATCGCCGAAAAGATGTAGCGATCCGTCAGCACCACGAAGCCCGCGCGCAACGCCGGCAACATCTGATTCTCCAGCCGGTCGGCAAAGTCTGTGGCGTAGAAGAGGTGCATCGTGAACCTGCCGAGCGTGTGCCCCGTCTTCGCCTCTTTAATGCCGCGTCCGGCCAGCTCGGAACGAGTCATGCCGGTATCCAGCACAGCATGACCGCGCGCTTCGAGCCACGTGCGCAGATTGGCGATCTGCGTCGAGCGCCCGACCCCGTCCGGCCCCTCGACCACGATCAACTTGCCGCTGTACGGCTCAGGCTCGACGCCGGATAGCGTCGTGCCATAGAAGGTCATTTGCTTCATGCAGTCGTGGCCGCCTGTCCTGTTAGATGTTGTTTGATGATGCGCCGCACTTCGCGTTGCTGTTTCTCAATCGCGCGCGTCGCATCGATCTTCGTCAGCCCGAACTCGCCAACCATGCGATCATACTCGGCCAGAATGTTGCCCTGAAAGAGTTTAAAGCTCTCTTCGGGGTCGTCCGTCCAGCCCATGTCCAACCCGGCTTCATAGTATTTCAACTCTGGCCGCGCTGAAATGATCCGGTCAATCGCTACATCGAGCGGCGCGCGGAAAAAGAAGGCGACCGTCGGCTTCACAGCGAAGCGATACAATTCGCGCACCCACGCGCGATCACACCCGCGTGCCACATCGCGCGCAAACGCCGTGTAGATGTAGCGATCCGCCAGCACGATTGCGCCTGCTTTCAACGGCGGGATGATGTCGCGCTCGGTGCGGTCGGCGAAGTCTGTGGCGTGGAGCAGCGAGAACGTCGTCGGCGTGAACAGGTGACGCTTCTTCGCTCGCTTCGTCGTCTCTTTGACGAGCGGCGAAGAGTTCCACTCGGAGAAGAAGACCGGATAGCCTTCGGCCTTCAACCACTGATGCAGGAGCGCGAGTTGCGTTGATTTGCCGCTGCCGTCCGTGCCTTCGACGATAAAGAGTTTGCCGGGGAATTGATGTTGACCGTACTGGATCATAGGTTGCACTATAACGCGCGCATGATACCGCACTGTAGCACGCCATTCATGCGCCTGTGCGCTTAGCGGTAGCGTAGGCACGCCGCGCCGGGACTTGCACGAGTTCGCCGGTGTCAATGATGTAAGCCGTCAGTTGATAGCCATAGACGCAGCCGGTGTCGAGACCGATGGCGTAACTGCCCCGTCGCGGGGTGCGCGCCGGCCAATGGCCAAAGAGGACAGTCTGCGGCCCATTATACAACGCATACCAAGGCAGCCCCGTCCGGCTCGTGCGGTCGGGGCCGAGCGTGCGCAGTTCCGTTAAATCAGCCAGCGACTGCTCCGCCACCAGTACGCCCGGACGGATGCCGGCATGTGCGACCAGATACCGGCCGAGATCGAGCAGATGCGGCAGCCCGGCGAGATAAGCGCGGTAACGCTTCTTGTCCGGTTCAAGCTCTGTGCGCGTGCGCTCCTGCGCGGGCTTGAGCGTGACATGCTCACCGCGCCAATAACGCAGCAACGCCAGATCGTGATTGCCAATGACGGCAGCGAACCGCGCATCGCCGCTGAAGAGATCGAGCACTTCCCTACTCTGCTCGCCCTTCGTGATCAGATCGCCCACCGCGACGACGCGGTCGGTCGCGCGCAAACCAACTTTATCGAGCAAGGCGACCAGTTCATCGTAGCAGCCGTGTATGTCGCCGACGACGATAGTACGCCCCGTCATATAATTTTCGCTCATTCGCTTTGTGCCCGAACCGGTTGCGGGGCATGGTAACGCACAATTGCCGGCCCAGAAAAGTCGCACGAGCAGCCTGTTTTGTGCTAAAAGCTTGGCGACAAAGTTCTTGTTCGTATGACCTGCCTGCGGGCCACGTAAGATTAGGGCCGCTTCACCACGCCCGCACCGGGCGGCAGGTATCAGCCATAAAGGAGTCGGAGATGAAGGTGCAGGAGATCATGACGACGGATGTGCGGACGTGCGGCCCGGCAGACAACTTGACGGCGGCGGCGATGATCATGTGGGAGAACGACTGCGGCGTCGTGCCCGTCGTGAACGGCGCAGGGCAAGCGGTCGGCATGATCACGGATCGCGACATCTGCATAGCCGTGGTCATGAAGCATCGGTTGGCCAGCGACATCGCCGTCGGCGAAGTCAGCGCCAATCAGATTACTGCGTGTAAACAAGATGATGATGTGCGCGCCGCGCTCAACTTGATGCGACGCGAGCAGTTGCGCCGGCTGCCTGTCATTGACGGTGAAGGCCGGCTGGTCGGCATTCTTTCAATCTCCGATCTTGTCCGTCATGCGAAGAAGAGCGAAAGCAAAAAGAGCAAACACGTCTCGTACAAGGAGCTGTTCAAGACGCTCAAAGCATTGAGCAAACCGGGACACACTTTGCTGATTGATGACGACGATGAACCACCTACAGCAGACATACCTGAACCCGCAGAGGTATCCGCTGCACTCGATGTTTGATCTGCCTGCCGGACACTTTGCGCCTTGTCAGTTGCTTAATCTGCTGCCGCGCCGATGAAGACTTTACTGCTCATGCGTCATGCGAAATCGAGTTGGGCCGATCCGGGGCTGGCAGATTTCGCGCGCCCGTTGAACGAGCGCGGACGGCAAACTGCGCCGCTCATAGGCCGCTTCCTTCGCGCGCAAGTAAGTCAACTCGATGAGGTCGTCTGCTCACCGGCCGAACGCGCCCGCGCGACGGCGCAACTCACGCTCGCGGCTGCCGGGTACGCTTGTCCGACGCGCTACGACGCGCGCATCTATGAAGCGAGCGCGGCCCGCTTGCTCACAGTGGTTAACGAGATTGCCGAACCGGCCGGCACGGTATTGCTGGTCGGGCATAATCCGGGCATGGAGGATTTCGTCCGCCTGCTCACCGACGCGCCCGCTGAGCGCATGCCGACGGCCGCCATCGCCGGTATTACCTTTGAGCTAGACACATGGTCAGCCGTCAAACCCCAAACGGGTCGGCGCGCATGGCTCGTGCGACCGAAAGAACTAGCAGCGAAATTAACTTGAAGCCAGCACACGCTCGTCCCCATACGTCCGTACATAGGAGTACTGCACAATGAATCACGACAGTTTTCTCGTGCCCCCCGGCAAAAAGGTCAAGCTAGCGGATTACGACCCCACTTCGACCGGCAAATTC
>JANMAD010000289.1:0-1792 GCA_031359515.1 Acidobacteriota bacterium
GATGAAGTTGACGCGCGGCAAGTTCGAGGGCTTGGTCGAGCCGATCCTGAAGCGGCTGATGCCGCCGGTCGAGCAGGCTTTGAAGGACGCGGGCGTGGAGGCGAATAAGATCGACGAGGTTGTGCTCGTCGGCGGCTCGACGCGCATCCCCAAAGTGCAGGAGATGGTCAAGAACCATTTCGGCAAAGAGCCGAACAAGTCTGTGAACCCGGACGAGGTCGTGGCGATTGGCGCGGCCGTGCAAGCGGGCGTGCTGTCGGGCGAGAAGACTGACATCCTGTTGCTCGAC
This sequence comes from Acidobacteriota bacterium, assembly GCA_031359515.1. Lineage (GTDB taxonomy): Bacteria > Acidobacteriota > Blastocatellia > Pyrinomonadales > Pyrinomonadaceae > QHXQ01. Next base: position 290 of record JANMAD010000289.1, read on the forward strand.
GTGACGCCTCTCAGTCTTGGCATCGAGACGCTCGGCGGCGTGTTCACGAAACTGATCGAGCGCAACACAACCATCCCGACGCGCAAGTCGGAAATTTTCTCGACCGCATCAGACAATCAGACTTCGGTGGAAGTCCACGTGCTACAGGGCGAGCGCCCGATGGCTCCGGACAATCGCACGCTCGGCAAGTTCCACTTGATCGGTATCCCGCCCGCACCGCGCGGCATGCCGCAGGTCGAGGTCGCGTTCGACATAGACGCGAACGGCATCGTCAACGTGTCCGCCAAGGACATGGGCACGGGGCGCGAGCAGAAGATCACGATCACGGCGTCGTCCGGTCTGTCGAAGGACGAGATCGACCGCATGATGCGCGAGGCCGAATCGCACGCGGGCGAGGACGTGAAGAAGCGTGAAGAGATCGAGTCGCGCAATAAGTTGGACGGCTTGACCTATCAGGTCGAGAAGACGTTCAGCGAGAACAAGGAGAAGATGGACGGCGCGACCGCGACGCAACTCGAAACGGCCATCGCCGACGCGAAGAAGGCGCTCGAAGAAGGCGGCGCGGAGCGCATGAACGATGCCTTCAACAACCTGCAAACCGCTTCGCACAAACTGGCCGAGGCGCTCTACCAAACGCAGAGCAGCGCGCCGCCGGACGCAAGCGACGAGCAAGCGTCGGCCGCAGGCGCAGGCGCGACCGGCAGCACGCAGACGGGCGGCGGCGAAGACAACGTCATCGACGCCGAGTACGTGGACGTGGACGAGAACAAGTAAAGCAGTGACGAGTGACAAGTGACGAGTGACGGGCTAACAGCTTGTCTTAGCTCGTCACTCGTCACTCATCACTTGTCACTGTCCTTCAATGGCAAAAGAAGACTACTACAAAGTCCTCGGCATCGAGCGCACGGCGAAGCCGGAGGAGATCAAGAAGGCGTATCGCCGGCTGGCCCGCAAGCACCACCCGGATGTGAATCCGGGCGACAAGGCGGCCGAAGAACGCTTCAAGTTGATCACGGAGGCGCACGACGTGTTGTCCGACCCGAAGAAGCGGGGCGTCTATGATCGCTTCGGGCAGTATTCGGACAACCTCGCCGACGCGGCGGCGCGCGGCGCTTACCCCGGCGCGGGCGCAGGAGGCGCGGGCGGCGGACGCAACACGCCGTTCGATTTCACCGGCTTCGATTGGGGCAACGCGAGCACGACGGGCGGCGCGAGCCCGGGTGGTGGTGGCTCAAGTTTCCGCGACATCTTCGCCGACCTGTTCGGCGGCGGCGGCGGCAAGCAAGAGCGCGAACCGCCGCGCCCGTTGCCGCAACGCGGCGCGGACATAGAGATGCCGCTCGCGCTCTCGTTTGAGGATGCGATCAACGGCATGACCGCGAACATCACGGTCAACCGCTCCGAGCAATGCTCGCGCTGCAACGGCGCGGGCGACACGGGCGGCGCGCCCATCACTTGTCCGACGTGCAAAGGCGCGGGCCAAGTGCAACGTGCGGGCGGGCG
>JANMAD010000335.1:0-1751 GCA_031359515.1 Acidobacteriota bacterium
AAATCACCTTGAAGTTGCGCGCCGAGAGCAACGCCGGCACAGTGACCGCGCCGCGCGTTCTCATCTATCCGAACTTCAATCAGAATCCCACGCCGCACAATGCGGAAGAGGCCCGCGCACGCGTCCGCGCGCTCAAGGCGACGGGCGCGGACGGCATCAAGTTCTTCGACGTGGATCGCGATGTGATGGCGGCTATGCTGGACGAAGCGCACAAGTTAGGCTTACGCACCGCGCATCACGCGGCCGTGGCTGAGACGAACGCATGGGACGATGCGCGCTTCGGCACGACCAGCATCGAGCATTGGTATGGCATCCCTGACGCCGCGCTGCCCGACGGCGTGCAGAACTTTCCGCCCGCGTATAACTACAACAACGAGGCGGATCGTTTCCGCTACGCCGGTCGCCTGTGGCGCGAGGCCAATTGGGACAAGTTGATGAAGGTCTTGGACGCGCTCGTCGAAGCGCACGTCGCGTGGGACCCGACCTTAGACATCTATGAGGCGAGCCGCGACTTGCAACGCGCGCAGACCCAGCCGTGGTTCGCAGACTATCTACACCCGACGCTCGAAGCTTACTTCCGCCCCGACCTCGCGCATCATGGCTCTTACTTCATCGGCTGGACTTCGACCGACGAGGTGTTCTGGAAAGAGAACTATCGCATCTGGATGGCGGCCTTGCGCGAGTTTGAACGGCGTGGCGGCGTGATCGGGTGCGGCGAAGATGCGGGCTTCATCTATCAGATGTACGGCTTCGGCTTGTTGCGCGAGTTGGAGTTGCATCAAGAGGCCGGCTTTCATCCGCTCAAAGTTATCCAGCACGCGACCGGCAACAACGCGCAGATACTCGGCATGGAAGATCGCTTGGGCCGTGTGCGCCCCGGTTATCTCGCCGATCTGATCGTCGTTAACGGCAACCCGCTTGAGAATTTGAAGGTGCTTTATCCCACCGGCGTGGACAGCGTGCAGAACGGGCAGAGCGTGCATGGCGGCGGCATTGAATGGACGATCAAGGACGGTATCCCCTATCACGCGCCGACGCTCTTTGCCGAGGTGAAAGAGATCGTTGCCCGCGCACGCGCCGAGCTGCGCACGAGTGGTGCAACGGCGCGCTCGCCTCGTTAGACATGCGCGGCGGCAGCCTCTATTATTTGCAGCATGATGGATGAACGAGACGACATATACGACGAGATCATCGGTGCGGAGACGGACGAGTTCGCAGGCGAGGCGGACGAAGACGAAGACGACGATGATGATGATGAGCCGCTGCACGTGCGTACGGCCGTGTTGGCGAAGAACGAGTTGCTCGCGCTCTTGAGTTTGAAGGTGACGACGCGCGGCAGTTTGATCGTGCGCGTCGATCCGCGCCAATCCTTACCGGCCGCGCAGACTTACGAAGATGCGGGCGCGGCCGCACACTGGTTTCGGCGCAGCCTCGCGACCAGCCGGCGCAACGGCTGGCAGATCGTCTACGACGGCGCACCACTGATCGGCTAAATCTGCACCGCACATGATAAGAGGGCTGAGACGCATTACACGTCTCAGCCCTCTTGCTTTGGCCGATTAGTAAATTGGTTAAGGCAGTGCTTCGATGTTGACGAGGAAGCGGAACGTGCCGCCCGCCTGCACGCCGAGCAGGAAGCGCACGTCCACCGTCACGCCCGGCCCGATTGCGCCCGGCAGATTCAATACCGCGCTCGTGTTCAGACCGCCACCGCTTGCCTGCGTCGGCCCTTCGATGATCGTGCCGCGCAC
>JANMAD010000373.1:0-2872 GCA_031359515.1 Acidobacteriota bacterium
ATTTATGTCCGTTTCAACCTTCTTCATATATTTCTCGCTCACCTTTAGTTACTTCCCTCGCGCTAATCAGGCGCGTTGCATCGCCTCGCTCAGTATAAGAGATAAGCAACAAACGCCCTTGCCGCGACTCGCCAATGATAATATAACGCTGCTCCTCACCGGAATGATCAGGATCGTAGAAATCAACGTACAGTGGATCAGCAAAGACAGATTGCGCCTCTGCAAACGAGACCTCGTGCTTTGCCAGATTAGCGGCTGCCTTGTCCGCAGCCCACTCAAATTCCATTATCGCCAGTATAGCATCCACACTTGAAGTCCATGAGATTCGCTGACGCTGGGCAGGCGTATGTCACAACACGCCAGATACGATACAATTCAAGAGGCTGAAATACAGCGTGCCACGATGATGACCGAGAAAATATCTAAAACTCAGATCGACCGATTAGGCGACCGCTTAAGGCAAGGCAACATTACTGAGGCTGATCTGCGCCTTCTCGATGAGTATCGCCGTACATTCACTGATGCATACGAAGTTGTTATCCACTATCCGAAGAACGTTAGGGCTTGGAGCCGACAGGTAGGCCGGCAAAATCAACCACGTCCATCTCTGATAAGTTGCGGCGAGAAAGCATTCGCTTGACCCAGATTCAAGACATAGCAGGCTGTCGGCTGATTGTGTCAGACATCGCGAGCCAAGATCGGGCCGTTCGCTCCCTCACCAGCCTCTTTGAACACACCACCATTGCTGATCGCCGCCAGCAACCCAGTCATGGCTACCGAGCCGTCCACGTGATCGCGGAGTGTCAGGGCAAGTTGATAGAGATACAGGTACGGACTTCGCTCCAACACCTTTGGGCTGAGCTTTCAGAAAAGCTGTCAGACGTTTCAGACCCGGCGATTAAGTACGGCGGGGGTAATGAAAAACTTCAAACAACACTCAAAAAGCTATCGTCCGCAGTAACCCTACAGGAATCAACTGAAACGATGTTAGCGGACAGGCAGACACAACTATCATCGCAAGGCAATCTCACAGACGCTCAGAAGCAGCAGCTAGTGGAAATCCAAGAAGAACTGATTTCGATTAGGCAAGAAATATTCGAGTTACTTCGGAATGCCATTGAGCGGGTAGAAAACGGAGAATATGATGATCTTTCTGATTGAGTACGACCGGGATCGCGGTCAAATAGTTACTCTGAAAAGATTCAACGACTCAGAGCGCGAGAATGCTGAAGACTCACGGCTCGAAATGGAACTCGCACTTAATCGTCGGGGAATAGCACGTGAGGTCGTCCTGCTACAGGCAGAGACCGAAGCGGCTCTACGCCGCACTCATCGCCGCTACTTTGAAGATTTAGCAGAACTGGTGAATATGCCCGCAGCATGATAATAAGTTTCTCCACTGCATTAAGGGTCTGATACCTGTGCATAAAGGGGCACGGCGTACCCGTTATTGGCGTCTCATTGTTTAACTCGCATACCATCAACATAAAGGCGGCGGCCAAACTGGCCGCCGCTTTTATGCATGAGGTGATTTACTCCTCAGTAAGCATAAAGCTCCGTGATGGCTCGCGCTACGTCTTCGACTTGCGGGAGAATGTGGTCTTCGACGCGCGGGGCGTAGGCGACGAAGGTGTCGAGCGCGGCGACGCGGCGGACGGGGGCGTCCAAGAACTCGAACAATTCGTCTGAGATGCGCGCGGCGATCTCTGCGCCGAAGCCGAAGGCGCGCGTGTCTTCGTGCGCGACGATGATCTTGTTGGTGCGTTTGACGCTATCGGTGATCGCCGCCCAGTCGTAAGGCGCGAGCGTGCGCAGGTCGATCACTTCGACGTTGATGCCCAGCTGCTCGGCGGCCTGTTTGGCGGCGACGAGCGAGCGTTGCACGAGCGCGCCGTAGGTGATGATCGCCAAGTCGGTACCTGCGCGCACAGTTTTAGCTTTGCCGAACGGGATCAGGAAATCGGCCGGCGGATACGGCGACTTATTGTAAGCCTGCCGGTACAGATGTTTGTGCTCAAGGAACAGCACCGGATCATCGCAGCGAATCGCTGTGCGTAATAGCCCGTTCGCATCGAGTGCGGTTGCGGGATAGACGACGCGCAGGCCCGGTATGTGCGTAAAGAGCGTGTCGCCTGACTGTGAGTGATAGACCGCGCCGCCCTTAAGATAGCCGCCTACCGGGCAACGGATGACAATCGGGCATTGCCAGTCGTTGCCCGAACGCCAGCGCATCAACGCCAGCTCATTTCTGATCTGGTGATATGCGGGCCAGATGTAATCGAAGAACTGTATCTCGACGACAGGCTTCAAGCCGCGCGTGGCCATGCCGATGGCGCGGCCGATGATGTTCGCTTCGGCGAGCGGCGAGTTGAAGACACGCGCGCCGCCGAACTTGCGTTGCAGGTTCGCCGTCACCTTGAAGACGCCGCCCTTGCCCTTGACCTGTTCGATGTACTCCTCGCGCGAACAATCGGCCACGTCCTCGCCGAACACGACCATGCACGGCTCGCGCGCCATCTCTTCGTGCAGACAGCGATTGATCAGATCGGCCATCGTGCCTTCTTTACCCTCCGGCGCGACGCCCGTCTCCGTGTCGAACTCTTGCGCAGTCGGATCGACATCCGGCGAGTAAACAAAGTCAGTCGCGCTTGTCGGCTCAGGCTGCGGACTCGCGAGTGCCTCGTCGGCCGCCGCATTCACCTCCGCGTCAACCGCATCTTTAATCCCCTGCAACTCTTCCTGCGAGACGATGCCTTCGTCAACCAGCAGCGCGCCGAAGCGTTTGACCGGATCGCGCACGGCGTCGGTCGTGCGCTCCTCATCCGGGCGATAAAGTTTCTCGTCGTCCGAGAGCGAGTGCGAGTACGGCCGG
>JANMAD010000409.1:0-3416 GCA_031359515.1 Acidobacteriota bacterium
GCGATAGAACCAGTACGCGCCCGATTCGATGCCCTCTTCGTTGCCCGCGCCGAGTTGATACGGATCGATGGAGAAGACGGTGACACCGAGCATCTGTTTGCACAGCCGCATCAAACGCGCATAGAGCCACGCCGATTCGCCCTCGCGGAAAGTGTAGAAGATGTTGACGCCGATCTCCGTGCGCTCCGAGAGCGACAACGCTTCGGCGTAGCCGCACGGCACGCCGTTCTTCACGAGCAGCATCGCGTGATACGCAAGCAACGGCAGCCGACGAGCAGGCGGCACGCCCCACACGTACATCTCCACGCCGCGCCCGGCTTCAGCGCATTGCACTGTGCTAGGGTCGCCATAGGTGAAGCCGTGCAACTCGCGGAAGCGCACAGCCATCGTGTCGCGCCCCATGGCGAGCAGACGCGCGCCCTGTCTATCTGACAACTGCTTCACCGGCATGGGCGGCGACGCAAGCTCGCGCGCGGGCGACACGTCGCGGCGCGCAATCATCGGGCCGCGTTGATAAAAGATCGCGCGTGTGGGCAGGCGCATCTGCGTGCGCGGCACGTTCCCGGCGCCGAGTTGCCAGCGCACCCACAGTTGCATCGGCTCGAAAATCTCGGCGCGCTCTTGGCCCGTCAACGGCAACTGCTCGAACTGCCGCAGCAACCACGCAAGCTCAGTCTCGCCTTTGCGCTTCGCCGCGCGCAGCCACGCTTGAAAGGGCACGTGCGCGTCCACGTATGCGCTTTCGGCAAAGAGCGGGAGGAAGCGCGGGAACGTAGCCGTCAAGCGCGCGAGCTGGTCGAAGCGATCCCACTGGAGCGTCACTTGACGCGGGTGCGCGGCGGCAAGCCAGTGCGTGATGTCGTAACTGAACGCGGCCGTAAATTCCGTGCCCGCGATGCCGGACACGTCTGAATCCGAGAATGTCTCGAAGTCATCTGCGTCCGCTGCGCGCAGTTCATCCACACGCGCTTTGAATGTAGCCAGGAACTTTTCCGTCTGCCGGCGCAACGGCGCGGACGGCGGATAGGCGCAGATGAAGAGGAGACTTTCGTGGCAGCGTATGAGCGACGCGGCATCGGGGAAACGACGCCGCGCAAGCTGGCGCAACACACGCGCGAGTTGCGCACGTACTTGCGGGCCGGATGCGCGCTTCAACTCGTCGAGTTGATCGAGCAATTGTGGGAGCGTCTGTGCGGGCACAAGTGATCCAACATCAGCAGCTTTAGCGCGGATAAGGAACGACGATCTCAAATCGCAAACTTAAAAAACTTGCTACTGACCAAAATTGAGCGGCCAGTTGCGGCGACAGTAAAGCGATAGCGCAGTCATACGAAACAACGCGGAAGATTTAGCGCTAAAGGTATCCGTTTATTCTAATCCGCCAGCGGCTTACCTCTCTTACCTAACCAGAACCCAACCAGCCCTGTTGGCACGCTGATCACTATATTAGCAAACCACTCCCAATGTGCCTGTAAGATAGAACCAGCCTCATGAGGGATATTCACATCTACTTTGACCTCTTCATTATACACGAACTGATCTTCCGAATCGTCGCTATCAGGCTTTCCAACAACAGCCAGTACCGGTTGTGTCCCAATCTCATAAGTTTCGATTTAGCTCATACATCCTCAAACAGAGAGGCGGACGCACGTAGCTGTTAGCCAGTGAATCCGTCTCAGATCAAACTCGCTCAACCTACCTCAAAAGCCCTGACTCAGCGCCTGCGGGGAAAAGTCAAGCGGTATCTGCGGCGCGTGGCATGGCCGGCGGGGATGTTACAATCGCGCCCGCGATGACATGGACACGCAGAGAGTTTATGCGCGGGCTGGCGACGGCCGGTCTCGGCGGCGTGGCGGCGACTTCCGCTTATGCCACGCTCGTCGAGCCGCGCGCTTATGAACTGACCGAGACAGACATCTTCATCCCCGACTTACCGCCCGCCTTCGACAACTTTCGCATCGCGCAAGTGTCGGACGTGCATTACAGCCCGCTCGTGCCGCGCGTGGACTTGGGGCGCGTCGTCGCGCTCGCGCAAAACGCGGGCGCGGACATGATCGCGCTCACCGGCGATTACACGACGGCGCGGGCGAGCTACGTCTGGCCCTGCGCCGAAGCGTTGGGCACGCTGCATGCGCCGGCGGGTGTCTGGGCCGTGCTGGGTAATCACGATCACTACACGGACGCGGAGTTGACCACGCGCGCCCTTGCGCGGGCGCACATCAATGTGCTCAACAATGCGCACACGCAGATCACGCGCGGCGGCGACACGTTGCAACTCGTCGGCATAGACGATTGGTCGTGGGGCAAGAGCGACTTCGCCCGCGCCTTCAACGGCGTGGACGTGCGCCGGCCCGCGCTGCTGTTATCGCATCAGCCTATCGTGTTGGACTTGCCGCAGATTGCGGGCGTGTCTCTGATTTTGAGTGGGCACACACACGGCGGGCAACTGCATCTGCCGCTCGTCGGCACGCCCGCGAGCTACGCCAATGATTTCAAATACCTGCGCGGTCATTACCGGCGCGGCGCAACGCAACTCTACGTCTCGCGCGGCACGGGCACGGTCGGCTTGCCCGTGCGCTTCGGCGCGCCGCCGGAGATCGCCGTGCTGCGTCTGCGCCGTGCGCCCGAATAAAAATTGTCCGTTGTCCGTGGTCAATTGTCCGTTGCTCCTCTGGCGTGTGTTGCACGCTGAAGATGAAACTTATGACCAACAACACAAAGCACAACTGACCACGGACAACTGACCACGGACAGCTTTATGATTAACTTCATCGCTTTTCTCCTTGTCCTGTTGGGCTGGTTCATCTTTGTGGGTGTCTTCTTTCTGCGCCGCAAGCCCGCGGCCGCGCCGGAACAGACGCGCGACGTAAGTTCGCGCCCCGGCATCGTGCTGCAAGGTTTGAGCTACGGCGTGATGTGGGCGTTGCCGCGCGGGTTTCGGCCACTCATTAGCTTTAGCTCCGCGCTCAATACCGCGCTGCTCGCGCTGGCGGTGCTGCTCGCGTTTGCTTCGGTCTGGTTGGTGATGGCGGCGATCAGGACGCTCGGCAAAGAATGGAGTCTGACGGCGCGACTTGTCGAAGGGCACAGGCTCGTCATCGAGGGGCCGTACAAGTTGGTGCGGCATCCGATCTACACGGGCATGTTCGGGCTGCTGCTGGCGACCGCGCTGACATACAGTCACTGGCTCGGACTATTGTTGGGCGTGATCATTTTCTGGGTGGGCACGGTCGTGCGCGTGCGCAGCGAAGAGCGTCTGCTGCGCGCTGAGTTCGGCGCAAAGTTCGATGCTTACGCGCAACGAGTGCCGGCCGTCTTGCCGGGTCTGTTCTGACAAAACTTGGCGCGGCGGTGATGCCGTCTCTGGCTCTGCTGTGTGAGAGCCACGAAGCGGCGACCACGTTAACGTGGTCGCC
>JANMAD010000424.1:0-7325 GCA_031359515.1 Acidobacteriota bacterium
AGCGACTAGCTTTCAGCTTTTTGTCTTTAGCTAACGGCTAACAGCTAATCGCTAACAGCTAGCTGTTGTACGTTGCCATTGCTTTGTCAATGCCGTCGCGGAGGACGGCGCGGAGCGCGTCGGCGCACCGCTCTAAAATTGTTTCGACCTCGCCGCGTGCATTCGGGGAAAAACGTTCCAGCACGTACCGCTTCGCATCGCCGAGCGGATGCTCAGGTTGGATACCGATGCGCAGGCGAATGTACTCTTCGGTCTTGAGCGCGCCGCTGATGGACTTCAACCCGTTGTGCCCGCCGCTTGAGCCGCGCGCCCGCAGACGGAGCGTGCCGAACGGCAAAGCGAGATCGTCGCTGATGACGATCAAGTCGCGCTTAACGTCCAACTCGCGTTTCTGCACGAGACACGCGACCGACTCGCCGCTCAGGTTCATGTAGGTCTGCGGCTTGACCAACTCGACCTGTTCGCCCGCAACTTCCGCACGTCCGACGAGCGCGCGACACTCGCTGCGTTTAATCTCGCGCCCGGCCGCGCTCGCCAACCTGTCCGCCAGCATGAAGCCGAGGTTGTGGCGCGTCCATTCATACTCCGCGCCCGGATTGCCGAGACCGACGATGAGCCGCATTGCAATTGCGGATTGCGGAATTCGGATTGCGGATTAGAAGCGAACTCTTTTTCAATCCGCAATCCGAATGCCGCAATCGCCAATCCTATTTCTTGCCTTCGTCTTCGTCTTCCTTCTTGCCCTTGCCGATAACTTCCGGCTCGGCCGCTGCCTCGTCCACGACAGGTGCGGGCGCGACCTCTTCCTCACGCATGAGGCCGACGGTCGCGATCACCATGTCCGGCGCGCTCAGAATCTCGATCTGCTCGTTAGCCGGAATGTCCGAGACGTGCAGCACGTCGTGCACGCCGAGGTGGCTCACGTCCGCGCTGATCGCATCGGGGATGTCGCGCGGGCTGACTCGAATATCGATCTCGCGCATGATCTGTTCGAGTACGCCGCCGCCGTCGATCACACCGACCGGCTCGCCGGTCAGGTGCAACGGCACGGTGATCTCGATCTTCTCGCCTTGCACCAGACGACGCAGATCAGCGTGCATCAACCATCCGCGCAACGGATCAATCTGCCGATCAAGGAAGCGCACTTCGCTCGCACCCACGCCTTCAACGTCGAGCGTGAAGATTGCGTTGTGCCCGGCATCCGAGCGCAGGATCGCGGCCAGTTCGGCGCGCGATGCGGCGGCGGCCACCACGCCACCTTCACCGCCGTAGATTGTGAGCGGCACAAGCCCGTTGCGCCGCAGACGCCCCGCATCATTCTTGCCTCGCCCCTCACGTTGGGTGGCGCGCACCGTTATCTCTTTTCTTTCTGCCATTGGTTAAACTGCTCTTTCTAGCGTGTCAGACGCTCAAAGTGTTTGCCCTTCAAACGAAGAGCGAAGAGACGCTGGTCTCCTCGTGGATCGACTTGATCGCCGTCGCCAGCAGCGGCGCGATACTCAGAATCTTGATATTACCCAACGCGCACATGCGCGCTTCGAGCGGGATCGTGTTGGTCGTCACTGCCTGCTCGATGTCCGACCTGTTCAGCATCTCGCACGCGCCGCCCGACAAGACCGGATGCGTAAAGCAAGCGTCAATGCGCGCCGCGCCCGCCTGTTTCAACGCCCGCGCGACCTTCGTCAGCGAACCGCCCGTGTCGCACATATCGTCAACGATCAGACAGTTGCGCCCCTCCACATCGCCGACGACGTTCATCACCTCCGCCACGTTCGCCTTCTCGCGCCGCTTGTCGCACAAAGCCAACTCCGCATTGAGTCGCTTCGCATAAGCACGCGCACGTTCCGCGCCACCTGTATCCGGTGCGACGACCGTTAGATTTGGCAAAGGATTTTCCTGATAGTAGCCGATGAACGCGGGCGCGGCGTACAGGTGATCGACCGGGATGTCAAAGAAGCCTTGTATCTGCGCGGCGTGCAAGTCCATCGTCAGCACGCGATCCGCGCCGGCCGTCGCGATCAAGTTGGACACGAGCTTCGCGGCAATCGGCACGCGCGGACGATCCTTCTTGTCGGAGCGCGCGTAGCCATAATATGGAATCACCGCCGTGACGCGCTCGGCCGACGAACGCCGGAACGCATCGAGCATGACGAGCAACTCCATCAGGTGCGCGTCGGTCGGCGGGCACGTCGGCTGGACGATGAACACGTCCGCACCGCGCACGTTCTCGGTGATCTGAAAATTGAACTCACCGTCCGAGAAACGCCCGATGGTCGCATTGCCGGGATCGCAACTTAGGTAAGTGCAAATCTCCTCGGTCAAGCCCCAGTTCGCGTTGCCCGAAAAAATCTTGATACCGCCGGTCGTCGTCATAAATTTAGTGACGAGTGAAGAGTGACGAGTGACAAGCAGGAACAAGTTCTTAACTTGTCACTCGTCACTCGTCACTCGTCACTGCTTTAACTAGCTGGGGCGGAAGGATTCGAACCTACGAATGCCGGATCCAAAGACCGGTGCCTTACCACTTGGCGACGCCCCAATAAACTCTTGTGCGCCTAAAGCAACGCACCTTTAAATCAACTTCGCCGCACACGCGCCCAGCGCGCATGCATATTCGGCCCGTGCAAGCGTGGCGCAAGGAAAAACTTGCCAACTCGCCTCGTCTTGCAACGCGGCTTGTGCGCGCAACTGCTCCTGCTGACTGTCAAAGATACCGTAAACGCTTGCGCCGCTGCCGGAGAGCGCCGCCGCGCGTGCGCCGCCCTGCAAGAGCGCCGCACAAGCCCGTGCGATCTCAGGCTGAAGCCGGCCGACGACCGGCGCAAAATCGTTTATCAACTCGTCCGCGAGCGCACGGGCCGCCGCAGCCTCCATGCGAGAAATAGGCAGCTTAACGGGGCGATTTGGCTTTGTCAAGGCGGGCGCATTCAACGCTTTGTAGGCATCAGCGGTCGCGATTTTAACGCCCGGTGTGACGACGAGCAAGCATAGTTTCGTGCGTTCTGCGAGCGGACTGATCTCTGTGCCGCGCCCCGTGCCGAGCGCTGTGCCGCCGGTAAAAAAGAAGGGTACGTCCGCTCCCAGTTGTGCGCCCAGTTCGGCCAACTCATGTCCGTTCGTGTTGACCTGCCACAAATGCGCGAGCGCGAGCAACGCGACGGCCGCGTCGCTTGAACCACCGCCGAGACCGCCACCGGCGGGGATGCGTTTCGTTAGCTCGATCCGTGCGCCCGCGCGTAGATCATAATGCGCGCGTAAGGCGACGGCCGCGCGGTGGACGAGATTCGTTTCGTCGGTGGGGATGTCCGGGCTGTCGCAGACAAGCTCGATGCGTGCGTCTTTGCGGGCGGTGAAGGTCAGTTCGTCGTGCAGCGTGATGGTCTGGAAGACTGTGCGCAACTCGTGATAGCCGTCGGCGCGCCGGCCCAGCACGCGCAGACCAAGATTTATCTTGGCAAATGCGGGGAGCGTAAAACCGTCGGTGTGCTGCGCGGCAGACAAAGCGAAAGCGACTGACCTCACTTTCCTCGTGCGAGCGTCAGCCGCTTGAAAACTTTGGGCCTTAAATTACGGCGGCGTCAGCGCGCGACAAAGACCTGCGTGAAATAGATGCGCCCGTCGGGCGCGTGCGCGACTCCCACGCCGGAGTGCGTGAAGCCCGCACGCATGATGTTGTCGCGGTGCTTCGCGGACTTGAGCCAACGCTCGACGGCGAAACCGGCCGGGTCGTCGAAGCCCTGATTATACGCGATGTTCTCGGCGAGTGCGCTCCAACCGGCGATGCCGAGCGCGCGTGCGCGTTGCACCGTATCGCGTCCGTCCGGCCCTTCATGCCCCAAGTAGTTCTGTTCCGCCATGCTCCCCGAATGCTCGCGGGCCATGCGCGTCAACTCAGCGTCCCAGACGAGCGCCGGATAGCCTTGCGCCCGCCGCGCCGCGTTGATCAACTCGAAAGCTTCTCGCTCGTCGGTCGTCGCCATCGCCGCCATACTGACGGACGCGGGTGCGTGCGCCAATTCGCGGCGCGACGTGTCGCTCGCGACGACGTTGCGCGGGCGCGTGGCTGCGGGCTGAAGCGCGTGGTTCGACGAGGCGATTAGCCGCGCAACGGGGCGCGCCTGATTCGTCTGTCCATCTGTGTCTCTGACCAGACCTGCGATGAGCAACAGACAGGGGAGCAGGAGTGCGATGCGCGCACGTCGGCACACAGGGGTCTGGGGGAACGAGTTGTAAAACTTCATTCGGGGGAACCGTTTCCTCTTTGTAATTGAACGCCCGGAGAGGAAGCAACCTGTCAGGCGGCATGTTGGGGCGTGCCGGTCCGACTGATCGCAGTCTAACTTTCGCAGCGAGACCCGTCAATAGGTTATTTTTACGCACCTGCACCGGAGTCGGACAGGGGTAGCCCGACCGGTTTAACACATCACACCGATACGTTTATGGCCCGCTTGTAGTGGAAGAGTTTCCGTCAGACAGAGATGGCCCTGGTCGTCGTCTGCGAAACGGATGAAGGGTCAACGCGGAACGACTGTTAAGCCGACTAACAGTCATCGTTGCGTCACGTTATTTCTGCGCGTCGCCGCCCAACTTCGCCTTGAGGCGCGCGGTGTCGTTGGCTTCGGTCGCTAAGGCGAGTGCTTTGCGCCATGCCGCACGTGCTTCTTCCGCTCGCCCGCGCTTCTGATTAACGTCGCCGATGTGCTCTTGTATGGCGACCGAGCGCGTGTTGCGGCGTGCGGCGTCGCTTAAATAACGTTCGGCTTCATCCAGTTGGCCGAGTTTGAAATAGACCCAGCCGAGGCTATCGAGAAATGACGGATTGGTCGGCGCGGTGTGTACGGCGCGCTTGATCATATCGAGCGCTTCGTCGAGCCGCACGCCGTGGTCGGCGAGAAAGTAACCGAGATTGTTGAGCGCGGTCGCGTTGTTCGGGTCTTTGACGAGGATGCGACGCAACGTCTCCTCCGCCCCTTTCAAGTCGCCCGTGCGCTCCTGCGCCGACGAGAGCATGACGAGCGCCTGCGTCATCGCTTCCGGTTGATCGGCGGGCGCAAGTTCGAGCATTTTGCGCGCGGCCTCTGCCGCTTGTTTACCGTGCCCGGTGTTGAGATAGAGATTAGCGATGCTGAAGTATATGCCGAAATCATCCTCGGGCTTGCCTGTCAGCTTGGCGCGGAGCAGTTCGGCCGCTTCATCTGCGCGGCCTAACTCAGCCAGCGTGGTCGCTTCGAGTTGGAGAAATGCTTCTTGCGCCGGGGGCGACGATTGATACTTCAGCCGCGCCGCGCGGATCGCGTCGAGCGCCTCGCGCCGCTTGCCCTGTTCGCGCAACAAGCTCGCGCCCTGAAAGTCGGCTTGCGGGCTATCGGGGCCGAGCAGCTTACGCATACGCTCGATGGTGGCGAAAGCGTCGTCCGCACGGCCCGCCTGGCGTTGCAAGGCGATGATGCGGCGGAGCATTGCTTCGGCGAACGCCTTGTCGCTGTCGGCCGTAAGCAGTTGGTCGGTAATACTGTGCGCCTTCAACGCATCCTCGTAAGCGGTGATCGCTTCCTGATAACGCAGCGCGTCGGTGAGGACGGTGGCAAGTTCATCCACGAGCAGGCCGCGTTCGCGCTCGCCGGTCTTGCGATTATTGATGCCGGCGCGCAAGGTGGCGACGGACTCGTCCACTTGGCCGGCACGGGCTTGCGTCCGCGCGAGCAGACTGATGGCGGCAGCGTTCGCGGGGTTAGCCACGATCATGCGTTTGAGATCATCAACCGCGCCGCTATCAGCGTTGCCCGCTTCGAGCGCTTGCCCGAGCAGAGCGAGATAGCGCGCGTTATCGGGACTGTCGGACAGCGCGCGACGAATCACGCCGACTGCTTCGGCCGTATGGCCCGCGCGTAGCAGCGCCTCGCCGAGTCGCGCGGCGGCCGCTTCCTGCGTCAGATCGCGCCCTTGCGTGATGACCTGATAGAAGCGCACGTCCACGGCGGGCGGCGCGGCAGCCCAAAGCTTGAAGGCGGCCAATGCCTCGTCTGTGCGCCCGGTCAAAGAGTAGAACTCGCCAAGCAGGGCCAACGCTTCCGGATCATTCGTGTCAATGCGCACGACTTCGCGCAACTCTGTGATCGCGCGCTCGACGGCGGCGCGATCAACTTTGCCCTCGTCGAGTCCCGCCTTGAGCGCGTAGATGCGTGAGAGCAAACGATGGCCGCCGAAACTGTCGGGCGCGATGCGCGTCGCCGCCAGAGCTTCGCGCTCGGCCATCGCCATATCGTCGAGAAAGAAGAAAGCGATCTCGCTGAGCGCGGTATGCGCTTCGGCGAGCGTGGGGTCAAGCTCGGCGGCTTCGTTGAGCGACGATTGGGCGCGGGTGAGCGCGTCCCTTGAGATGCCGCCCGCGCTGAGCGCGCCCGTCAGGTAACGTTGGCCTTCGAGCAGTTTCACATACGCGCGCGTGCGGCGTTCGCGCGGGGACAGCGCGGGTTGGACAACGGGCCGTGCGCTAGCCGCGGCACTATCACTCTTCGCTGCCGGCGCTGCGTTGCCTTGCGACTGAGTTGTCGGAGGCGGATTAACCGGCGTGGGCGCGTTTACTTGCGCGCGTGTGTCGGCGGCGCAAGTGAGGGCGAGCGCGCACACGAGCGGCGCGGCAAAGAGGTTTGCGAGGCGGACAGAAAATCTCACGCGGGTGTTCCTTTCGCGGGCGGGGCGGCGGTCAAACCGCCCGGCGTCTGCGTAGCGGCGGCGACGCGCTGCCACGCGCTGCGGCGCGGATAACAGTAGAGCAAGACAGCGACGGCGACCACCGCCGCCTTCAGCATGTAACCTATGTCGCCTTGTAACGTTGTGAGGAGATAACCGGCCAGCGCAATCGCGCCGCCGCACCAAGCCACCAACCGGGTCGTGCGCTGCAAGGTGGCGAGCAGGCCCGAGATACCGCGCAGATCGGTGATGGTTTGTAGCCGCATGGCCGAGAAGCGCGCACGGCGTAACGCAATCGCGCCCAAACCGAAGAAGAGGATGCTAAACCAGAGCGCGCCCTGCACGGTCGGATTATGTAAGCTCGCCGGCAACGGCGGGCGCACGTCCGTGTAGGCGAGCAAGACGAGCAGCGCGGTCAGCGCGCACATCGCGGCGATGGACAGCACCGCGCTGCGATGCCGCCGCTCCAACTCCCCTTCCACGATCTCTGCCAACGGGTTCTTACCTCCGCCGAAATTGCGTTTTAACCTTGTGAAAAATTCTAACACCCGCAATGAACGCGGGCAAAGTCAGTACCGCCTGCGGAAGCGGGCGGGTCTTAGACGCCGTACCCGCCCGCTACCGCAGGCGGT
>JANMAD010000452.1:0-3925 GCA_031359515.1 Acidobacteriota bacterium
GATTGCGCGTCGTCGCCGACGACCATCACGTTGCGATGCTTCACCGCGAGCAAGTCAATCAACTCGGCTTGCAGTTTGTTCGTGTCCTGATACTCGTCCACCAGCACGTGCTCAAACTGTTCGCTGTAGAGTCGCGCGATCTCTTCCTTCTCCATCAACAGACGTTTCCAGTTGAGCAACAGATCATCGTAGTCCATCACGTTGCGCGCCCGCTTACGATCTAAATAGGCCACGTCCACGCGCTTGATTTGTTCGGTCAACGGCTCAAAATATGGGTAGCGGCGCGCGACGACATCGGGGATCGGCTGATCCGTGTTGGTCGCATAGCTGATGATGTCCTGCAAGACCTCCGCTTTGGGAAAACGTCGCGCGCGTGTGTCCACACCGGCATCTTGCACGCAGACGGCGAGCAGGTCGCGCGCGTCTTCGGCGTCGAGGATCGAATAGTTGTTGTCGTAGCCGATTGACTCGGCGTGCCGGCGCAGGATGAGATTGGCGATGCGATGGAACGTGCCGCCCCAGACGCGGCGCACATCGCCGCCGGTTAATTGCTCGACCCGGTGCAGCATCTCGCGCGCCGCCCGGTTCGTGAACGTCGCCAGCAAAATGCGCGTGGGCGCGATGCCCTGCTCGATCAAGTACGCGACGCGATAAGTGATCGCGCGTGTCTTGCCACTGCCCGCGCCCGCGATGACTAGCACAGGGCCGGCCGGCGCGGTGACGACCGCGAATTGCTCCGCGTTCAACTCTTCGCGGTAGCGCGCCAATCTATCGGGCGCGCTCGCCGGTCGTTTGATGACGTAACGCTTCATAAATCCGTCCACGGCTTATAACACGCGCCCCACGTGGCTGTGAAATCTCAGCCGCGCGCGGAGGCCGCGTTGATTTTGCGCACGCGGGCGGTTAGGATGTGCGACGAACCCTTGGCCCGAAAATTTTAGCGAAGCGCGAGGTGGCGTGATGAAGTTTCCCGGTGGGATGAACATTCAGCAGATGATGAAGCAGGCGCAGGCCATGCAGGAGAAGATGCAGACGGAGATGGAGGCGATGGTCGTGGACGCCACGGCCGGCGGCGGCGTCGTCACCGTGCAGATGCGCGGCACGAAGGAACTTGAGTCGTTAAAGATCGACCCGGAAGCGATCAAAGACGGCGACGTGGAGATGCTGCAAGATTTGATCGTCGCCGCCGTCAACGAAGCCTCGCGCAAAGTGGACGAAGCCATGAAGGGCAAGCTCGGCGGCATGCTCCCGCCCGGATTGATGTAAAGACTGTCAGTAGTCAGTGGTCAGTTGTGCTTCTTGCGTGAGTGCGCGGCAACAGATTGAGTTAAACAACTGACCACGGACGACGGACGACGGACAGCTTTTATGCTTGAATACTCCGAGCCGGTCACGAAACTGATTGACGAGTTCAAGCGCCTGCCCGGCGTCGGGCAGAAGTCTGCGCAACGACTCGCGTTTCACATCTTGCGCATGTCGGAAGCTGAGGTCGAGCGTTTCGTCGCGGCGCTCGAAGAGGTGAAGCGCAAGATCATCTTCTGCACGATCTGTAACAACCTTACCGATGTTGATCCGTGTCGCTTCTGCGCGTCCACTTCGCGTGACCGCTCGATCATCTGTGTGGTCGAAGAACCGTATAACCTCGTCGCGGTGGAGAAGACGCGCAGCTATCACGGTCTGTACCACATCTTACACGGCAGTCTCTCACCGATTCGCAACATCCATCCCGAAGATTTGCGCCTGCAAAATCTACTGCCGCGCCTCCGGCCCGAGAATAACGAGGGCGTAGAGGTGCGCGAAGTCATTCTCGCGACCAATCCCAACACCGAAGGCGAAGCTACCGCCAGCTACATCTCGCGCCTGCTGAAACCGCTCGGCGTCCGCACCACGCGCATTGCGATGGGCATGCCGGTGGGAAGTGATCTCGAATACGTTGATGAGGTCACGATGGACAAGGCGATGGCGAACAGGCACGAAATCTGAAAAGCAGTGACAAGTGACGGGTGCCGAGTGCCGAGCTAAGAAAATGATTCTTGCTTGTCACTCGGCACCCGTCACTTGTCACTGCTCTTAAAATCTGACGTGCTCTTCCGGCGCGCCCTTCGTGCAATCGACGCACTCCTCGCCGCTGTCGTAGTACTTGGCGTCGAACTCGACGAGCGATTTGATCTCGATGCCGTCTATGTCGGCGGGCGCACTCTTAAAGCGAACGATTGCGCCGCAGCCGATGATCTCCGCGCCTAACTCGCGCACCTGCACGGCGGTCTCGCGAATCGCGTCGCCGCTGCGGATGATGTCGTCCACGATGACACACGGGTTGATCTCGCCCTGTTTGACGTACTGGCGAAACAGACGTTGGCCCTCTTCGCGCTCGGCCCAGTAAATCTGCTCGGCGCTCAGCGCATCACGCACGCCGAAGGCGACGGGGATGCCGCCCGCGCCCGGCGCGACGATGGCGACGCGCGGCAGCATGCTCGAAATCTCTTTCTCGATGCGGAATTTGCGCGAGAGCGCGACCGCCAGCACGCGCGCTGTGTCGTAGTAGCGAAAGGCGAGCGGCATCTGAAAATAGTGCGGCGTGTGTTTGCCCGACGGGTGGATGAAATGTCCTTCACGAAACGCGCCCGTGCGCTTCAGCATCTTCATCACATCATCCGCCGGCGGAATGAGTTGCACCATAGGTCTTCTCCTACGTTTAAGGTCGGTCGGTTCAAGGTTCAAAGTTCAAAGTTAAAGGTTATTAGCCGAAGCCTGAGCTTGAACCTTGAACCTTGAACCTGCAACCTTGAACTGAATCTTTGTGGGCGCAGAGCATATCATCAATCGGGCGGGTTTGCGCTACTTTGCAGCGTGCGCGCGACGAGGCGACGCTGCTCCGTGGACAACTCCGGCGGCAGCGCGTCGGGCGCGAACCAATGCGCCAACTCGATCTCATTACCTTGCGGGCGCGCGTCCGCGCCAACAATGGCCCGACAGCAGAACATGATCTCAACCTGCCGCGGCCGCTTCAGCGTGCGCACGAACGCGAGCCGCGCGGCGGCCAACTCCAAGCCGACCTCTTCGCGCAACTCGCGCCGCAAGGCGTCTTCCGGTTGCTCGCCCTTTTCCAGAAAGCCGCCCGGTATGCCCCAACCGCTCCCACTGCGAAACGTGTGTTTGAGCAACAGCACGCGCCCCTCTGCATCAAGCACAAGCGCGCCCGCCGTCACCGTGAAGCGCGGCTCCACCAGCCACACGCCCCAACGCCGTATCCGGCGCGGCGTCCGCCGCCACAACGCGCCCAATAATTTTCGTTCCATGCGTCGTCATCATAAAAGAAAAACCGTCCGTTGTCCGTCGTCCGTTGTCAGTGGTCAGTTGTCCGTTGTGCTGCTGGCATAGGTTGTATGCTAAAGCTGAAGCAGGTAATGGGTCAGTTACGTGAGCACTGTTTTCAAACCAGCCCTTTATGTTGTGCTGGGCTGAGGTCAGCACACTAAAGCTCGTACATAGAACGCGGCTCTGCTCATGTAACTGACCCATTACTGAAGCAGACAACTAACCACTGACAACGGACAACTTTTTATGTATCATGACGCGCACGTTTGCCCGACGCGCTATCATTAAAGGATCACAAACCGAAACTTATGGCCACCAACGAGACTGTCGCCAAAGTCGCGCCGACCGAACAGCAACGTTCGCAAGCTGGCACGCCCAAGCGTTTCTTTGAAGGGCAGACCGTCTGCAACGAGAAGAACGAGAAGGGCAAGCTGTGTAACGGTCACTTGAAACAGGTCAGCCCCATACGCGAGGCCGCGCGCAAACATCTGCGCGGCGACGACCTGCTCTACAAGTGCCAGACCTGCGGCGCGCTCTACGCCGGGCCGCCGCTCGGCCACGTGCGCGACCCGCGCCAGCGTCGCTACGTCGAGCACGAGCAGAACCT
>JANMAD010000455.1:0-14114 GCA_031359515.1 Acidobacteriota bacterium
TCATCAAGTTCGGCCGCTTCGGCCAGTTTCTCGCCTGCTCGAACTATCCTTAGTGTCGCACGACGCGCGAGATCGCGAAGAAGTCGGCGGCGACTGACGGCGCGAGCGAGACGGTGAAGGTTGCCGGCGACGGCGCGGAGACGGAAGAGGCGGAGGCGTGCGAATTGTGCGGCAAGCCGATGGCGTTGAAGCGCGGGCGGTTCGGCCAATTCTTGGGCTGCACGGGTTATCCCGAATGTCGCAACATACGAAAGATCAGTCGCAGTGGTGTCGTCGCCGCCGCGCCCGTGCCGCTTGATGAAAAGTGTCCGGTGGACGGCGCGCATCTCGTCAGACGACAGGGCCGCTTCGGCGAGTTCGTCTCCTGCTCAAACTATCCGACGTGCAAGTTTATCAAGCGCGAGACGACGGGCGTGGCGTGTGTGCGCGCGGGTTGTCGCGGCGAGTTGGTGGTAAAGAAGTCGAAGCGCGGGAAAGTTTTTTACGGCTGCTCGGAGTATCCGGCGTGCGACCGCGTCTATTGGGACAAGCCCATCAGCGAGCCGTGCCCGCAATGCCGCGCGCCGTTCTTGTTAGAGAAGACGACGAAGAAGGGCACGACGCACAAGTGCGCCAACGAAGAGTGCGACTATCAAAGCGAGGCGCTGCCGCCAGTGCCGACACCGACGGCCGACACGCGCACAGACTCGCGCGTCGCACGCTAAGCCGCGCAACGAATCATTAAATCTTTGGAGGACGGGCCAACAATGGCCCGTCCTTTTTGCAACTCGATCCCACCTGCTGAAACATTCCGGCGGCGGCGAGAGTATAATCACGCTCAACACGCAAGGGCTGTCACACCGATTCGACAAACGAAGGAGACCAACAGATATGCTTCGACGCACAGCCGTCGCCGGCCTGCTCTGCGCGCTCGTTGCGCCGAGTTTCGTCATCCGCGCACAACAACAAACAGCGCGTGCGCTCGCGTTGCCCGCGACGCTACAACAACCGGCCGCGCAGCCGACGCCGACGCCCGATCCGAATGACCCAATCGTGCGGATCAAAGATGAGGGCATGAACCGCTCGCAGGTGATGCAGACGCTCGCGTATCTATCCGACGTGATCGGGCCGCGCCTGACCGCGTCGCCCAACGCGAAGCGCGCGAACGAGTGGACGCTGAAACAGATGGCCGACTGGGGCATGCAGAACGCGCACCTCGAAGCGTGGGGGCCGTTCGGGCGCGGCTGGTCGTTGAAACGTTTTTCGGCTGAGGTCGTCGAGCCGCAGGGCTTCCCCGTCATCGCATACCCGAAGGCTTGGTCGCCGGGCACGGGCGGCGCGGTCATGGCCGATGTCGTCTATGTGGATGCGAAGGACGAGGCGGAGTTGCGCGCGAAGTATGCGGGCAAGTTGAAGGGCATGATCGTGTTGACCGGCCCCGTGCGCGATGTCACGGCGCACTTCGAGCCGCAGGGCACGCGCTTGAACGAGAAAGATTTGCTCACGCTCGCAGACGCGCCCGATCCGGCGAACGCGCCGCCGCGTCGCTTCCCGCAGCAGAACCCGGACGCACGCGCGGCGGCCGAGTTCGCGGCGAAGAAGTTACAGTTCTACACGGACGAGGGCGCGGCCGTGCTGGTCGATCCGGGCCGCGGCGACGGCGGCACGCTCTTCGTCCAATCTGCGACCGTGCCGCAGCCCGCTGACACACCGCGTGACCGCCGCATCTCGCCGTGGCAGAAGACCGCGCCGAAGTTTCTGCCGCAGGTCGTGCTGGCGTCCGAGCATTACAATCGCATCATGCGCATGTTGCGTGCGGGCGAGCACGTCAAGCTGGCCGTCAATCTCGATGTGCAATATCACGATCAGGATTTGATGAGTTACAACACCGTGGCCGAGATTCCGGGCACGGATTTGAAAGACGAAGTGGTGATGCTTGGCGGGCACATGGATTCATGGCACGGCGGCACGGGCGCGACCGACAACGCGGCGGGCGTCTCGGTCGCGATGGAAGCGGCGCGCATCATTAAGGCTTTGAACTTGCAACCGCGCCGCACGATCCGCGTCGCGCTCTGGACGGGCGAGGAGCAGGGCCTCTTCGGCTCGCGCGCGTACGTCAAAGAGCACTTTGGCGAGTTGGTCGCGCCGACGCCACAGCCGACACCGCCCGGCGCGGCCGAAGGTCGCCCGGCCGCCGCGCCACAACCGACGCCGCCGTCGAAGCTGGTCACCAAACCGGAGTACGAAAAGTTCGACGCCTACTTCAATCTCGACAACGGCACGGGCAAGATCAGGGGCGTCTACTTGCAAGGCAACTCGGGCGTGTGGCCGCTCTTCCGCCTGTGGCTCGCGCCGTTTCGCGAACTGGGCGCGCAGACGCTCTCGATGTCGAACACGGGCGGCACGGATCATCTCTCGTTCGACGGCATCGGGCTGCCCGGCTTCCAGTTCATCCAAGACGAGATCGAGTACGACACGCGCACGCACCACTCGAATCAAGACGTGTTCGACCGCATCCAAGCCGACGACATGAAACAGGCCGCCACGATCATGGCCGCCTTCGTCTATCAAACCGCTATGCGCGACGAGAAACTGCCGCGCAAACCCGCGCCCGGTAGGTAAGCTCAATTTGCTGTAAGAGACAAAAAGATTTGCCATAACTGCGCCAGCGTCAGCATGATCTCAGCTGGAGTTAGTGCTGACTCCAGCGGAGATCACGCTGACGCTAACGGAGACAGGCATGACGCTAACGGAGTCAGGCTTGACTGCGCCGGAGTCGGGCAAGTTTCTGCCATCGTCACGCCTGTCTCCGTCGGAGTCAGCGATAACTGCGATGGAGTTAGTGACGGCTCCGGCGGAGCTAGGCTTGACTGAGCCAGCGTCAGGCGCGTCTCCGTCGGAGTTAGCCGTAGCTGCGCTGTTCGCCAACCTCCTGTCAGTACCGTCTGCGGTAGCTCGCGTGTCTGCCTGTGTCACCACCCGCTCGCTTGCAGCAGGCGGGACTGACGTTTGTTTACGGTGTGCCGCGCACGACGAATTCGGCCCAGTAGCGGCGCAGTTTGTCGCGATTGGCGCGGCGGTAGGCGGCGTAATCCTGCACGACGCCTTTGTCTGCGCGCGTGAAAAAGATGTAAGCCTCTAAGAGTCCGGCCTCGTCCAGCTTGATGAGATTGACGAGCGACGGGTCGAGTCCTTTCGCGCCTTGCCCTTTGTTCATCTCCCGCGCGCTCTGCGCGACGGCGTGCAACGCCTCGACCTCTTCGCGCAAAGTGTGGCGGTAAGTCTTCTCCTGCGGAAACTCTTTGGCGAACTTCTCCGTCGCCCAACTGGCGCGCGTCAACCCGTACATCAACCATGCCGCGCCTGCATCGTCTTTGCCCTTGCCTTCAAGCAGATTGGGATCGAGGTTGATCGACATCTTGCCGTCTTTTAAGGCCGACACGTTGGTCGGGACGTTGATCTCCGGATGCGCGAGGCCGACTTTGTTGGTCTGCGCCCATTGTGTCAGCCCCATGTAGGCGCGCTCGTTGCCGGGGTCGGCCAGAATGGCGTCAATGAACTTGTCGCGCGCTTCGGTCTGGCGGCCGTCGTGCATCAGCGCGTCGCCCCAGTAGCGATAGGCCGTCTCGGCGTTCTCGTCAATTGCAATGGCGCGGGCGAAATATTCGCCGGCCTTGTCCATCAACGCGCGCCTGACTTGCAGATCGGTCGCGGCGTAGCCCTGCTTGAAATACATGTCACCGGCGTAGAGCGCGGCGCGGTAGAGACGCGGATCGAGTTCGAGCGCGTGTTGATAATGCGCCAACGCTTTGTCGAGTTTGCCTTGCGTGAAGGCGGACTCGCCCGCGCGCATCTCCGTCTCGGCCGCCTTCAGATCGGAGAAGGGCACGTCGGTCGCGTCAGCGCCGGAGAGCGCCTCGATGCCCATGCGTGTGAGGTTGCTGTCGTCGCCCAACTCGGCCGAACTGAGCAGGATCGCGCGGGCGCGTGTGCGTATCTCTTTGCGCGCCGCCGCGGCTTTGATCTGCGCCGAGGCGACGTAGAGCGCGAAGCCGAGGCGCGATAGCACCGCCACGTCTTGCGGGTCGGCCGCATAGAGTTTCTCCAATAGCGGCAAGGCTTCCGTCACCTTGCTCTCTTCCCAGAGTTGGAAGGCGCGTTGTCGTTCGGCCGCCGCGTCCTGCGCGTGCGCGGGCGTGAGATTGGTGAGCGTGACGCTGAGCAAGACGAGCGCGCCGCAGACGATTGCGCGCAAACTGCGGCCGTGGGCGCGTTGATGCGACATGACAAGACTCCTTTAGTAGGTTGCGTAATGCTGCTGTCGGGGAGATTGGCAGTCTATAAAGCGTGTGCGCGCAGTGTCAACGCTGAAGCAGAGCAAACGTCGGGCAGCATGATTGATAAGAAGCTATTTGCAAACTCTTAGCTCCGTAGGAGCGGGATGTTTGTAGTATGGCGGTAGCTGTTTTCAATGCAACTCCGTAGGAGCGGAATATCAACATTCCGCTCCTACGGAGCTACGACGAATAGTCAACAGCCCGCGCAGCTACAAACATTCCGTCCCTAGCGGGACTTGTGGCACACAGTTTTTAAATTACGGCAGGCGCGGCCCGCGCTACGACTTACGACGAGGCGGGCGGCACGTGTGGTTGCATCGCGTCGCTCTGTTCGGCGTAGGTGAGGCCGGCGGCGACTTCGTCGGAGAGGCGCGTCCAGCCGTCGGGCGTGTGTTGGAAGTGTTCGCTGGCGGCGAGCGTGAAGGTCTGTTGATCGTCGCGCCATGCGAGGCGTTGGACGTTGATGTGCGGCTGCTTGAGGCGCAGGACGTTGAACGAGTTCGTCTCGCCGCGTCCGCGCGTGGAGGTGGCCGTGCCCGCTTGCACGACGAGCGCGGAGTGGCCCGCGATGCGATAACGCTTGGCAGTGTGGCCTGTGTGACTGACGTGCAAGTGGCCCGCGAGCAGCACGTCCGCGCCGCACGCGGCGAGCGCGGTCATCGCCGCTTCCGCGCGCCCGACCACATCGCGCTCGTCTGCGCCTTCGGGCACGTCGAACGGGTGATGCGTGACGACGATCTTGACGACCGCGTCGCTATAAGGACAGAGCCGTTCGCGTATGCGCGCGATCTGTTGCTCGTTGACGCGCCCGTGTTTGGTCGTGAGCGAGCGCGCGGTGTTGATGCCTAAGATAGCGATCTCTTCGTCGGCGTAAAACGGTTCGAGGTCGTCCGTAATGAGGCGGCGAAACTTGTCGAGCGGTTGGGCGAAGCGCGCGACGACGTTGTAGAGCGGCACGTCGTGATTGCCGGGCACGACGATCTGCGGCACGGCGGGCAGCGCGTCCAAAAATTCGCGCGCCGCCGTGAACTGTTCGGTGCGGGCGCGTTGGGTTAAGTCGCCGGAAACGGCGATCACGTCCGGGTTGGCTGTGCCGACCGCCGCGAGCAACGGTTGAATCAGCGCGGGGTCAATGCGCCCGAAGTGTAAGTCAGACAGATGAATCAGCGTTCGCATGGCGGGCACACGTTATCAACTCTTGAACAAGCCGTACAACATGACTAAGGCGGTGATGATAGACACGACGCCGTAGAGACGAAAGAAGCGCACGCCCGGCACGACTTTCGAGAGCAAAGACAGATCGATCTGCATCGCCGCGAGACCTTGCCGGTAGTTGTCCAGACAAAAGTTACGCACGCGCGCTGGAGCCAGCAGGCTAATGATGCCCACCAAGAGCAGCAGGCCCGCGCACAAGAGGCCGAAGATATGTCCGAGCATACTTATCATGTCTGCTCTGCCTGTTCAGCCTGCGGCACGAGTACGCTGAGCGCGCCCGGCCGCACGCGGTAATGAAGCGGCGTCTGCATGATGTTGATCTCGCCGTCGGTGGCGACGCGCAGGCGTGCGCGGCGCGTCTCGATCCAGACCTCGCGGGCGCACAGCGAATCGAAGTCCTCAGCCGCACGCAGCCGACCGAAGAGCGCACGCAACGCGAGCAGCAAGAGTCGCCCGCGTCCCGCCTTGTGCGTCACGTGCAGACTCAACTGCCCGGCGTCGAGACACGCGCGCCCGCCGACGTTGAAGCCGTCCATCTCATATTCGTTGTTGCCGATGAAGACGAGCGGCGTGCGACTAACAAGTTCGCGCCCGTCCACGCTCAAGCGCACGGACATGAACGGATAGCGTTTGAAGACGACGAGCGCGGCCCAGAGAAACGCGAGCCACTTGGTATGGCCCTGGCGCTGTTGCTTCTCGCGTTGGCGCACGAGATTCGGATACAAGCCCAGACTCGAATTGTTCAGAAAGATGCGCCCGTTCACTTCGCCGACATCAACGCGCGCGACGCGCCCCGTGATGATCATTTCGGCCGCCGCGTCGAGCGCAAGCGGGATGTGCAAGTCTTTGGCGAAGTGGTTGAGCGTGCCGAGCGGCAACACGCCGAGCGTCTTGTCTGTGTCAATCAACTTCGCCGCCACCGCGTTGATCGTGCCGTCGCCGCCGCCCGCGACGACGATGCGCGCCGTGCCCTTGGCCGCGCGCTCGGCAAGTTCCGCGATCTCCGCGCCGCTCTGCGCGAGCGCGACTCGTGCAGCCACACCATGTGCCGCGAAAATCTCTGTGAGCCGCGCACGCGCCGTCTCTTTGTCGCCGTTGCCGGCCGAGTCGTTGAGGATAATCTCAACGTCCGCCGTGCGGGCCGCTGCGTCTGCTGCGGGCGTGGTTTGCTGTCTCGCTTCGGTTATCGTCAATGTGCTCATCTGAACCTATGGGCGCAAAAACAAACGGACGAGCCGCCCGCGCCGCTCGCCCGTCAAGTGTCAAGTCAAAAGATGTGCTGCTCCGGCGACCAGCGCGCCAGCACGAAATGTGTCTAACCCTCGCGCCGTCGGATTACGACGAGCCGTAACCGCCTGTCGCGGGCGGCGTGCTGCCGGTCGGCGCGTTCTGTTGCGCATCGCTCACGGCTGACTGCGCCGTGCTCGTCTGTTGCTCAAGCTTACTGCGCTGCGCCACCTCGCGTTGCGTCGAGAGGTCTATGCCGATCAAGTCCTTGAGCTTGCCCAACAACGCCGGCAAGATGACCTGCTGCGCCGTCTTCGACAGTTCGTTGACGACGCGCCCGCCGAGCGTGTCGATCTCTGTCTGCAAACGCTCGTAGGCTTGCGTCTCTTTGAAGCGATCTAAGAGGCCGGGCTTGTCCGGTTCGCTCGCGCTCTGCGCCTCGTAACCGCTGCTATATGACGGACGTGGCGCGGGCGCGCTTTCGGCCGCCGGGTAAGCCGCAGCCGGCGCATAAGCCGTCTGGCTTGCCACGTGGCGCGTGTCTGCCTGTGGCCGCGCTGCGCTCTGGTCGTCAGTCCGCTCGTAGTCGTCGCCGTCGGCTTCGTAGTAGCGATCCACGAGATCGGGTTCACTGATGAATACGCCGGCCACGCTGTAGCCGACCAGCAAGCCGACGCCGGCCGCGCCAGCCGCGAAGGCGACGGGCCGGCGGCGATACTGCTCGCGCCAGTCGAGCGACTGCGAGATCGTCTCGCGCACGTTCTGATATTGATTCGACACCGTGTCCTTGATGTCCGTCACGGTCTGCGTGATCGATTCGCGCGCCTCTTCCATCCGCCGCTGCAACTCTTCTTTGGTTGTCTCCGCGTCGTCTGTGGCTTCGGGCGCGCGTGCGGTTGCTAAATGTCGTTCTTCAGCCATTGCTTGTCCTTTCTAAGTTCTTCGATGCTGCGGGCCGGCGCAGGGCTGTGCTTCGCCAGCCGGCCTTTCATCATCATGATAATGATGCCACCGACGACGAGGTAGAGCACGCCGGTAATGAGAAAGCCGAGCGCGTAACGAAGCGGCGCGGCGAGCGAGACAAAGAGCGTCGAGATGAAGCACGCGACGGCGATGTTCAAGAACGCAAACCCCACCGCCGCCAGCACGCCGCCCACCGCGATGAACGCGACGGTACTCGTATAGACGGCCGCCTCTTCCTTCAACTCGATCTTGATCAGCCCGAGCTTGGCGTCGAGCATCGCCATCACGTCGTCGCCCAACCGGCCGAACATCGTCGGCAAATTGTCTATGTCCGCCGCCGGCTCTACACGCGCGGGTGTGGCGGCCGGCCCGCGCCGCTCAAGTTCAGCCATCGCTCAACCTCCTTCATAATAAGTTTCAAGTTCAAAGTTCAAAGTTTAGAGCTACCAGCTTTGTATTAAACCTTGAACCTTGAACTTTGAACCTTAAGCCTTTTAGCGGCGACCGTTACGCAGCAGCAGCCCGAGCAGGAAACCAGCCGCAGCCGAGATGAGCAACGCCTGCCCCGGATTCTCGCGCGCGTAAGCCTTCGCGTCCTGCGTCACCTGATTGAAGTCGGTGTTCTGCAAATCTTTGAACTTGTCGCCCACGACCGACACCTTGTCGCTCACATAATCCTTCGCTTGTGTTGCGGCGTCGGCGATCTTCTGCCCGTACTCTTGCGCCGTGCCCGCGATACCTTCGCGCGCAGGTGTCGCGGCCGTGCCCGTCGAGCCGCCGCCGGGTTGCAGCCCCGTGCCGCCACCCGTTCCGCTCGTCGCGCCGAAATTCGTGCCGGTGCTGGCCGAGGTGTCGCGCGTTGTGCCCGCATCGGTCGCGCCTGTGCCCGCGCCGCCCGTCGGTTTGTTAGTTGGATTGTTCTGTGACATGCGTCTGTTCTCCTTCGCGTTAGTAATTTATTCGTAACTGATTCCAGCGAGTGCCATGCCTAAAAGGGGCCGCGCACGCGCGAAACATGATTTTCCGGTGGTCTGGGTGCAAACAATGTGCCGACGCCCTGTGCCGCGCGCTACACGCCACAAAACCACATGCGCCGCACCTCCTTGCCCGCCGCGAGGTGTGCCCGGACGCTTTTCCTTGTTGTGAAAAGGTACGGCGATTATAGCGCAAGGTCGGGAACAGTACAGCCGGGAAAAGCGGATCGCTGGCGGCCCGCGCAGAATTTTTCGGGCGCGCTTGACAGGCGCAACGCGCTCTGGTAAGTAAGTACTTACTTTTAATTCTGGCGCGAGGAGAGACGATTTGACGAGAGCAGTTGACGTGCGCCGCGCCGACGCGACGACGAGCGGCGTGGCCGGCGGGCGCATGGCGGGTGAAGCGCGGCGGCAGCAAATTTTGCTCGTGGCCATGCGCCTCTTTTCGCAGCATGGGTTTCGCGGCACGACGACCAAAGAGATCGCGCAGGGCGCGGGCGTCTCGGAGGCGATGGTCTTTCGCCACTTCGCCACGAAGGAAGAGCTGTATCGCGCCATCCTCGATCACAAGGCGTGCGTCGGCGGCTTTGACCCGTGCCAGTTGCTCGCCGACGCGATTGCACGCAAGGACGACCGCGCGGTCTTTGCCGGCTTGGCCCGCGCGATGATGCAGCATCATGAGCAGGACACCGATTTCATGCGCTTGCTCTCGCACGCCGCGCTCGAAGAGCATCAACTCGTCGAACTGTTCTTCGAGCGCAACGTGCGCCGGATGTACGAACTGCTCGGCGGTTACATACGCGAACGCCAACGCGACGGCGCGTTGCGTCAGATCGAGCCGGCCATCGCCGTGCGTGCCTTCCTCGGCATGATCATTCATCATTCGCTCAACAACACGCTCTGGGACAAACGCCGCACGTTGCTCGACATTCCGAACGAGCGCGCCGCGCAAGCGTTCACAGATATTTTGCTCCACGGCCTTGCCCGTGCGCCGCGCACCGACAAACGCGCCGCGCCCGCCGCGCGCACTAAAAAGAAGCTAAGTAAAAAGGATTAACGGGCGACACATCGGTGCCAGCCCGACATTAACATTTATCTTACGCGAGAAAGCTTTGCCTAATGATCTCCCGCAATAAATTAACGCTCCTGCTCTTGAGCTTCGCCCTCTTCGCCGTCGCCGTATTCTTTACGGCTTGCGGCGGCTCGCGCGGCGAAGCGAAACAGAAAAACGCGAACGTGCAGCCGACGCCCGAAACTGTGCAGGTGACGACGGCCGCCGCCATCTCGCGCGACCTGCCGCGCTTCATCGAAGCGAGCGGCAGTCTCGGCGCGGACGAACAGACAGACGTTGCGCCAAGCGTTGCGGGCAAGGTCACAGCCGTCGGCGTTGACCTCGGCAGTTTCGTCTCAAAGGGCGCGGTGCTGGTGCGTCTGGACGATGCGGACGCGCGCCTCCGGCTCGCACAGTTGCAGGCACAAGCCGCGCAGGCGCAGTCGAGTGTGCGACAAGCTGAAGCGAAGATCGGCCTCCGCTCTGGTCAAGCGTTCGATCCGACGCGCGTGGCCGAGGTCGGCAGCGTACGCGCCGCGTTCGATCTCGCGGAGAAGCAGTTGACGCGACAGGCGCGTCTGCTCGAATCCGGCGACGTGTCGCGTTCGACTTACGATCAGCAGAAGGCGCAACGCGATCAGTTGCAGCAGCAGTACGAAGCGCAACTCGCGGCGGCGCGGCAGAACTACGCGGCGATTCAGACGGCGCGCGATGCGGCGCAGGCGGCGGCGGCGCAGGTGGCGCAGGCGCAGAAAGCGATCCGCGATGCGGTCGTCTATGCGCCCATCGGCGGCTACGTCGCGGACAGACCGGCGGACGTGGGCGAGTACGTCACGACCGCCTCGAAGATCGCGACCATCGTGCGCACGAACCCTTTGCGTCTGCGTATAGACATTCCCGAACAGTTCATCTCGGCCGTGCAACCGGGCCAGAGCGTCTCGGTCACGACGAGCGCGTATGCGGATCGTAGTTTCGCCGGCCGCATCGCGCGCATCTCGCCGAACGTGACGGCCACTTCGCGCACGCTCACGGTCGAAGCCGAGGTTGATAACGGCCAGAATCTGCTGAAGCCGGGCCAGTTCGCGGCCGTCCGCATCTTGATGTCGAAGAGCGAAGCGGCGGTGCTAGTGCCCGCCCGCGCCGTGCGCACGCAAGAGAACACGAGCCGCGTCTTCGTCATCAGCAAGGAGGGCCGCGTCGAAGAGCGCGTCGTGCAACTCGGCCAAGCGGAAGGCGACCTCGTCGAGATCAAAACCGGCATACGCCCCGACGAGCTTGTGGCGACCAGCAACCTCGATCAGTTGAGAGATGGCGCGCAGGTACGCCAGTGAAGCTGTTGGCGATTAGCTGTTAGCTTTCAGCTAAGACAAACAGCTAATCGCTAACAGCTAAGAGCTATCAAACATGCAGAAACTTGCTGAAATTTGTGTCCGCCGGCCCGTGTTTGCGACGATGATCATTTTGTCGCTAACGGTCGTCGGTGTGTTCTCGTTCTTCTCGTTGGGTGTCGATCTGTTCCCGAAGATCGATCTGCCGACGATCACCGTGACGGTCGTGAATCCCGGCGCATCGCCGCAGGAGATTGAGACGGAGATCACGGACAAGGTCGAGTCGGCGGTCAACACGATCAGCGGCATAGACGAGTTGCGCTCCACGTCGGTCGAAGGCGTAACGCAGGTCTTCATCACGTTCGTGTTGGAGAAGAACGCGGACATCGCGGCGCAAGAGGTGCGCGACAAGATTGGTCTCATCGTCAACGATCTACCGGAGACGGCCGAGACGCCCATCGTACAGAAACTCGACACGGACGCCGCGCCGGTCGTGCGCATCGCCGTCTCTTCGCCGCGTAGTTTGCGCGAAGTGACGGACATCGCGGACAAGCAGATCAAGAAGCGGATCGAATCGATCAACGGTGTGGGCGAAGTGCAGATTCTGGGCGGCGCGAAACGCGAGATCGAGGTCTATCTCGACCCGGACAAAATGCGCGCTTTCAACGTGACCGTGCCGGAAGTCGTGGGCGCGGTGAAGCAGCAGAACATGGAAGTACCGGGCGGGCGCGTGGACGAAGGTACGCGCGAGTTGACCGTGCGCACGCTTGGGCGCATACAAAATCCGGCTGACTTCAACAACATCGCCATCACGTCGCGCGGCAATTATCCGGTCAAACTCAGCGACATTGGTTACGCCGAAGACGGCACGGAGGAGCAGCGCACGGCGGCGACGTTGAACGGGACGCCGGCCGTGACGCTCACCGTCTCGAAGCAATCAGGACAGAACACGGTGGCTGTGGCGGACGCGGTCAAGGCGCGGCTGGCAGAAATACGCGAGACCTTGCCGCCGAATGTGAAGACGGAGATCGTCGGCGATCAGTCGGTCTTCATCAAAGCGGCGGTCGAATCAATCGAGCGACACTTGATCGAAGGCGGCATCTTGGCGGCCATCGTCGTCTTCCTTTTCCTATGGAACATACGCACGACGTTCATCGCGGCGATTGCGATTCCCACATCTATCGTCGCCACGTTCGGCTTGATGGCCGCGATGGGCTATACGCTGAATCAGATCACGATGCTCGCGTTGACATTAATGGTCGGCATCGTGATTGACGACGCCATCGTGGTCTTAGAGAACATTTTCCGTTTCGTCGAAGAGAAGGGCATGCCGCCGTTCCAAGCGGCGATTGAAGGCACGAAAGAGATCGGTCTCGCGGTGATGGCGACGACGCTTAGCTTGCTCGCGGTCTTTCTGCCGGTCGGCTTTATGAAGGGCATCGTCGGCCGCTTCATGTCGTCGTTTGGTTTCACGTCGTCGTTCGCTATCGCCGTCTCTCTGCTCGTCTCGTTCACGCTGACGCCGATGCTCGCCGCGCGGATGCTCAAGCGCAAACAGCGACAACTCTCGGCCGACGTGGGCAGCGAGCCGTCGCAGTCGGACGCGCCCGCAGGTCCGGCCGACGAGTCGCGCGTCGTCGCGGGCGAATCGGACAAAGCGGCGGACGTGCTGCATGATGAGATGGGCGTGTGGTTGAACGAAGACACGCAGGCACGCGAGCAGCAGCACACGTCGGTCGCGCCGTCCACCACCGCGTCGCCTCGCACGCGCAAGCCGAAAGCTGAAGGCGGGCACAACTCGAAGGACGGGCGTTTCTACCGGCCGATTGATCGCACGTACAAGCGGATGCTTGAATTTTCGATGGCACATCGCTGGCTGATCGTTGGTTTGTGCGTGCTGGTCATCATGAGCATCGTGCCGCTCTTTATGCTCGTCGGCAAAAACTTTCTGCCGGTGGACGATCAATCGCAGTTCGAGATCAGCGTGCGCGCCCCCGAAGGGACGACGCTCGCCTCGACCTCGACGCTCGTCGAGCGCATCGCCGGGGACGTGCGCCAACTGCCCGGCGTGACCGACACACTCGTCACCATCGGCGGTGGGCAACAACAGGTCGTCAACACCGCGTCGATCTACGTCAAACTGGCCGACCTCGACCAACGCAAAGATTCGCAGGCCACGTTGATGGTCAAGGCGCGCGATCTGCTCGGCCGTTATCCGCAGAACTTACGCACGAGCGTGCAGCCGGTGGCGGCGATTTCGGGCGGCGGCTTCCGCAACGCCGACGTGCAATACGTCATCGGCGGCCCTGATCTGCAAAAGTTGACGCAGTATTCGGATCAACTAATGCAGAAGCTCAAGACGATCCCCGATGTGGTGGACGTTGATTCATCGCTCATCAACGGCAAGCCGGAGTTGCGCGTCGAGATCGACCGCCCGCGCGCGGCCGATCTCGGCGTACGCGTCGGCGACATCGCGCAAGGCTTGAACGTGCTGATCGCCGGGCAAAAGGTCTCGACGTTCAATCGCGGCATCGATCAGGACGACGTGCGCGTGCGCTCGATGGGCACGGCGCGGGCGAGCAAGGAGGATTTGTCGCGCCTGTTCGCCACGTCTAGCAAAGTAGGTTGGGTCAGTCTGGATAATCTCGTGCGCATCGAAGAGGGCACGGGGCCGTCGGCGATTGAGCGGCTGAACCGGCAGCGGCAGGTGACGCTGACGGCGAACGTCAAACCCGGCGGCTCGCAGGCGGCGGTCATCGCCGCGCTCAACGATTATGTCAAGACGATGAACATCGAGCAGGGCTATTCGACGGGCCTCGCGGGGCGTTCAAAAGAACTCGGCAAGGCGGGCACGTACTTCCTGCTTGCGTTCATGCTCTCGTTCATCTTCATGTACATGGTGCTGGCGGCGCAGTTCGAGTCGTTCATTCACCCGATCACAATTTTGCTGTCGCTGCCGCTCGCGATCCCGTTCGGCATTCTCTCGCTGCTCGTGGCCGGGCAGACGGTCAACATCTTTTCGGGGCTGGGTCTGTTGCTG